>NZ_BAAGPR010000020.1:0-93792 GCF_054783955.1 Streptomyces mayteni
TCGACTTCCCACGGCTTCGGCCGCACCACCCCGCACCCCCACATCATCGACCTCGGAGTGATCCAACCACCTCGAAGATCATTTCGTTAGGAGTTCTAAGCGGGATTCCCTTCGAGCCGTCGCACCAGCCCGCGACGCTGGCCGGCCCGCCGGTGGCAATGAGGGTCAGGCCCACGCCTGCAACCAGCGCGGCCGTAGCCGAGGACGTGGAGAGGATGCGACGCATGGAGGATGCTCCCTTCGCCGACGCACGTGCCGTGCGACACGTGTAGTCGCCGTCCGCCACCGTGGTGCCGTCGGAGCAATCCTGGCCAGGACGGCTTGATCACACGGCCGCACACGATGGCCTGAAGACCTTGGCGGACAAGGGCCACCAGGGCGCAGGCGCAAGAGTGCTCGTGCCGGTGAAACGACAGGCCAACGGCATCCCGCTCGAGGAGAACAATCGCGCCTACAACGACCTGCTTACCCGGCTCCGGGTCCTCGGTGAACGAGCCATGTCCCTACTCAAAACCTGCTGGAAAGCCTTATAACACGTCACGCTCGCCCCCAGTCGAATCAGCGACCTAACCCACGCCTGTCTCGTCCTCACCCACTTCGAACACCACCGAACTCACTGAGAAAACCTCACTCAACTAGCAATCCGCTCCATTGGCAACCTTGGAATCAGACCTTCGAGCGCCCTCGTTCAGTGACGAATACAACAGGCTTGAATACTGCCAAATCACCAGTCTACTTCGAGAGCATTTAATCAACCGAATCACCCTCCGAAGTCGCCGGGGATGATGAGGAGGCGAAGACGTGTGGCGGCGTGGGACGAGGAGCTTGCGCGCTACGTCGCAGTCAAGACGCTGACCGGGTCGTTGACCAAGATTCCCGAGAAGCGCAGGCAGCATCGCAGATACGTGCGCTGGCACACAAGGCGGTTGAAGCGGGCTGCGATCTGCCCCGCCGCCAGCCCGCCCATCCTCGTATGGATTTCCCGCCGGGCATCCAGCTGAGTCAGCGCGCGCTACTGCTCCCGCAGCAGTGCTTAAATTTCCGTCCCGAGCGCATCATGCAGGGGCAAGGGCTGTTCCTGCGGGGTCGCACCACTGTTAGCGGCACGGTGGCGCCGACTGCTTGACCCAAGGCCATGGCGCGTAGGAGGTAGGAGGGATCCTCGGCTGTCATTCCCTGCAGGTTCCTGCCGATCACGACGATCAATGACCCGTCAAAAGCTTTCCGATACCAGTGGGGGTAGAAGTTGAGCGGCCCGGGAGGCAGGAGAAGGCCCTGGGGGCAAGTGATCGAGAGCTTGTTGCCTTCGAGTCGCGCCTCGACGCCGCCGCCGTCGATGCGTGGAATGTTACGGAAGTCCAATAGCTGACCATCTTTGAGCTTGAGCATGCTTTGCAGATTGGTGAACCCTGCCTCAAGGTAGGTTTTGAGGATGAGGTCTTCGACTTGCCTGCCGTCGTCGAATGAGCCCAATCCGCCGTAGCAGTCGGCGATGATCCCGGCTCTGTCCTGGCCGAACAGGATGCACTCAATCTCGGTACTCTCTTCTGGCTGCTTGGGTGCTGCGCCTTTCAGCTGGATCACCCCGGAGAGGATGCAGTGAGGGTGCGCCAGACGCAGTAGAATGTGGTCCATCTGTGGGTGCTGCAAGAAAAGCAATTCCGCTTCTCCGGTCTCGTCGATCAAGAGATTGCAGGCTGCGCATGTCTGCCGTGAGTTCCCAAGACGGATAATGAGTGGCTTAAGGTCAACTCCATCCAGTTCCTCCAGCACGGCGCCCGAGACATTGATCTTTCGCATGCCAGCGACGGCGGTCGAACTACCGTTCTCCGGATAGGTTTTGACGACGGAGTCCCCCTCAGACTGGTAAGCGCGGGCGCGGAGGGCCTCCATGACGCGTTCGTCGACTCGCTGCCCATCACCCAGCAGGTCGTTGAATGTGGGCACACCGGCGTCCGGTGCTGCCTCCGATTGCAGCAACCCCAGGAGGAGTAGCGCCTCGCCTGCCTCCGACCAGTTGTCGAGATCGTGGTGAAGGACGAAGGCTTCGCGTGCATGCGCCCGGGAGCTGTCAAAGTCGCCAAGCTCGCGGTCGGCACGAGCCAGGTTGAGTAGACAGTTGGCGCGCATCGGTTTGTCATCGAGCTGTTCTATGAGGCGCAGAGCCGTGCGAAATTCCCTGGCCGCGTTCTCGTAGGCACCGGATCGAGCGTGATGGGCACCGATGTTGGAATGTAGGGCCGCCTTAGCTGACTGCATCCCCAACAGCTCTGCCAGAGGAATGAGCTTGGTCATCGCGGCAACCCCCTGCACCTCCTCACCGATGCGGAGCTGGCAAAGCGCGGCCTGGCTCCGGGCAGTGAGAAGTACATGGAGGTCCTTCTGCTCTCCAGCGAGCTCGGCAGCTTTGTTGTACTGGTCGAGCGCCTCGGACCACTCCTCGTTCCGGGCCTGCACGTTACCCAGAGCCATCCGGCACTGAAGAATTCCCGATGTGTCGCCGGCTCGTTCGCACTGATCGAGCGCCTTGGTGATCGTGGACATGGCTTCCCGGTGGAGGCCCCGACGTGAGTAGAGCATGGCCAGTGCGCGGTAGGCCCGGGACTTGGTGGCAGGGGAGGCATGGTCGGACACTTCGGAGACGACAGACTGCAGGGTCTTGGCGCCTTCTTGCCATCGTCCCGCAACGATGAGAGCTTCCCCTAGAGCTGTCTTGATCTGGGCCATGGCCCGATTCTCCTCGGTGGCCTCCAGGTGGCGAGCCGCTTCGGTTAGATGGCTGACGGCTTCGCCGATTTGACCCCGGTGCCAGAGGTACTCGGCTCTCTTCTGCAGAGTCCTGGCGAGTACGCCGGGGTTTCGCAGATGCCGAGCCGTGTCCAGTGCGTCCGCGAAGCACGTCTCCGCTTCGTCGAGATGTCCGATACCTCCATGGTAGGAAGCTAGGTAGACGAGTGAGCGTGTGGCGTGCTCATAGTCGCCGATCTGATGGGCGAGGTTGGCGCATTCGCCCAGGAGTTCGGCTGCCCGGTGGATGTCTGCTTTATCTGCAGCCCGGTCGCCGAGTCGAAAAAGCGCCCGAATCTGGCCTTGGACGTCGTCTGTGTCGCGGTAGATGGCTAGTGCGGCCTCCAGAGGTTGGGCCGGAGCTGAGTCCGGCCGTTCCTCAACAGGTGTTTCCGCGAGCTCCATCAGCGCCTTGGCTTCCCACTCCCGGCTCCCGACAGCACGAGCTCGCTGGATGTCCTGCAAAGCCTCCCGCGCAGCCTCAGCCATGCGGCCCGTTCGGCGCAGCAGTGCGGCGATTACCCCGCGGTTCGACAGGTCAGCACGACTGCCCGCCTGGGACAAGGTCTGGCTGTTACGAAGGTATTGCTCAGCCCGACGGAGGCGGCCGATGGCCATGTGCGCCTGACCCAAGTTCCCCAGAGCTTGGGCTAGCGCTTGGTGATCCTCGACGATTCGCCAGAACCGCAATCCGCTGCGCAGAAATGGGATTGCGTCACGGGCTCGCCCGAGGTTGATGAGCAGTGATCCCAGGGCCAACTGCGCCAAATACATCTGGTGCGGATTGCTGGCGTCATGTGCCGTTTCGGCGCCGCGCTGATATAGGTCAACCGCGCGCTGGCTGTCGCCTAGATGGCTGGCAACCATTGCCAAGTTATGCAGAGCCGTCGCCATCCACTCGGGTTTCTTGGACTGGGTACCCGCTTCAAGCACGCACTTGTAGACGCGTTCCAGATCGCTCCAATGACTCCCCTGCCACAGTGAATCCGTCAGGTCCGATACAAGCAGGACGAGCGGCTCCCACACTTGGTATTGCCGGGCCATCTCGGTCATGGCAACGGCTCCTGGGCGATCTGCATTGAGGGTGCGCAGGGCGACCACATTGCTCTGCGCAGGTACCGTTGCTTCCTGATCTACAAAGCCGATCGACTCCGTTGCGGACCGTGCCCGGATGGCCAGCATGAGGCATGTCTGGCGGATAGTGGCTTCCCGTCGCTCTGTTGTGATGGAGGCAGACTTAAGTCGCGCGAAGCGATGCAGAATTTTGTGGAGGACGAACCGGTCGTCGTCGATTTGCTCGATGAGGCTGAGTTCGAACAGCGAGTCCAACAGGTCCGTTACTTCGTCGACGTGATCGTAGTCGAGCTCGCTCAGCGACGCTGTGGCGGAGGCGATGACGTCCGTGGTGATGGACATGTGGGGCAAGATGCCAAGCGTGGTGAAGAGATCTGCCTGCTCAGGGCTGAGCGCGGCAAAGCTTCGCTCGAGCACGGGCTCCAGTGCGGTCTGGCCGGCTCGGAGGACCCTGACCCCACGGTCAGGGCTGGTGATGTCATCGAGGAATCGGTCAAAGTTGACCTTGGGGCGGCGTGCCAAGTAAGCGGCTGCGACATGGAGCGCGAGCGGATGCCCGGCACAGGCTTCGACCAGGGAGGTCGTCTGCACCTCCGTCAGACGATCAGGGCCAGCGACCTCTCGCACCAGTTGCTCGCTGTGCTGGGCCGGCAACGTGTCGATCTCGATAAGGTGAACCAACCCGGTGAGCCCGCTAAGCTTGGAGCGGCTTGTGCACACCAGGGCGAAAGGCCCATCCATTCGAAGCACGTCAAGGAGCGCCTGCTCCGAGACGACGTCGTCGATGAGCAGTAACACTCTGCTTTGGGAGAGCGTTGCACGCAGAAGAGCCAGTTGTTGCGCACGCCCTTCGGGCAGCGGCGCACCATCGGGGCACAGTGTGTGTAGGAGCACCGGCACCAAATCTGCATGGTTTCCCTCGCCGGCAGAGAGGGCAACGTCGATATGGAACTGCCCGTCCGGGTAGACGTCGGCCACGAGCCGCGACAGACGCAGAGCAACGACGCTCTTCCCAATGCCTGGCGGCCCGGTCAGCACGACTGCCGCCCTGCCCTCACCATCCCGTTCCTCGACCAACCTCCGCCCTTCGGCGATTTCAGCCTCGCGTCCATACAGCGGACGCAACTCTCTGGGAAGGCCAGGGATCGCGTGAGGGACGGGCGCAGTGCGCGCCGTCTCCAACTGGCTTACAAACTCGTACAGACGGCCAAGTACATCCCCGGACAGTACGGCGTCGGCGTTGGCGTGACGAACGTCCTTGCTATCGTCCAGGAGCCGGCAGATCTTGTCGAAGTGCCAGATCTCCAGTCCTTTCAGCGGAAGGTGGAGTGCTCGCGCGTGTTCCTGCAGTTCCGCCTTGACCCTGTCGATACCCCCGCTGCCGGGGGCCGATGAGAGGACGACATTGCTGGTGATCAGCAGGTAATCCGGCACGCGCCCCTTCCGGACGCGATTTGAGTCCGGGTCGGCCCACGCGCCCAGCTCGGCGGTGATGTGGCGGATCAACCAACGTGCATTGTTGGCGGGTTCCTCCGGGCGCTTGCGGAACTTGGCCTGCAACACCCCGTAGCCACTCCAGGGATCATCAGGCGAAGGAAAGCTGCTTAGACCATGAAAAGAGGCTTCGCGCCCACCGTCAGGGCCGTCTCCGAAGATCTCCACGGATGGCCCCAGCACCCGAAGGGCCAAAGCCTGGGACAGTTCCTCGAACCGGTGCGGCCCAAGATTGGTGAGGGCGTAGTCAGTCACGGCGAACATTGTGGAGTACGGCACTGACAACGAGACGCCATGCTTCGGACGGTGGTGTACCGTCCCCCTGCTGACCTGCGCCAGTCCCGTCTACTCAGGTCTCTCGCGCATGACCTGGGGGAAGGGCTGGTACGCACAGGTGGGATCCGGACAGCGCGCTCTCGGCCAGGCTCGCATGAGGCCGAGGCGGTAGAGGTGCGCGTGGCCTCACTCGGCCAAGAACAGGCACATCGCCAGCACGAAGTGCACCACCACGCGCGCCGGCAGCAGCCGGTGACGCTGCTCGACCCGCGCGCACTCCGCGACCACTTCATCGACTGACAGCGGCCGTGCGAAGCTCCAGGTGGGCGGCCAGTTGAGTCCCGGCCGATGGCCTCCAGAAATCCTGGTGGGCGGCCTTAGAGGTCGTTTTCATCTCTGATGCCCTGCTATTTCCTGGATTTCGCGGTGCCGGGTCGTGGGGCTGATGGGCGTGGTGGTGTGGGTTGTGTCTCGGTGGTTGGGTGGGGTGACGGGTGGGGCGGGAGGTGGCTTGTGCCTGTCTCGTCCCAAAGTGCCGGCGCGGGACTGTGCCCCACGACCGAATCCCGCACGCCTGGGCGCACTCGCTGACGGGCGGTATGCCCGGGTCATGGCTGAGCGTCGCCCGTATCCAAGCGATCTGTCCGATGCCCGTTGGGCGTTGATCGAACCAGTGCTGACCGCCTGGCGGGCCGAGCGGCGCCGGCACGCTCTGAACATCGGCCGCCCGCCCGAGCATGACCTGCGCGAGATCATGAACGCGATCTTGTACGTGGACCGCACCGGCGTCCAGTGGCGCTACCTCCCACACGACTTCCCACCCTGGGAGACGGTGTACGGCTACTTCGCGAGATGGGAGAAGGGTGGCGTGTTCGCCCAGCTCAGCGGCCTGTTACGTGGCCTGGTGCGGCAGAAGGAGGGTCGGAACGGCGAGCCGTCGGCCTGCGTGATCGACGCGCAGAGCGTCAAGACCGCCACCAGCGTTCCCGTCTCCAGCCAGGGAACCGACGCGGGGAAGAAGATCGTGGGCCGGAAGCGGAGCATCGTGACCGACACCCTCGGCCTCCTCCTCACGGTGCTGGTCACCGCGGCCAGCGTCCAGGACTCCGTCGCCGGCACCCGGCTGATCGACCACGTGGCCGCCAACCATCCCGGCATCCACAAGGTCTGGGTCGACGGCGGCTACCGTCAGCACCTCGTCGAGCACGCCGCCGCCCTCGGCATCGACATGCAGATCGTCCAACGCACAGCCGGGACCAGGGGATTCACCCCACTGCCCAAGCGCTGGACGGTTGAGCGGACCTACGGATGGCTCATGCTCCACCGCCGCCTGGCCCGCGACTACGAGACCCTGCCCGCCCGCTCCGAAGCCATGATCCACCTCGCCATGACCGACCTCATGGCCCGTCGCCTCGCCGGCGAGGCGACGACCTCCTGGCGAGACCCGACACCACCGGACCAAGCTCCCATCACGGGATAAAACATCGAGAGAAAACGACCTCTTACAGTAACGCGGAGCGTCTATGCGTGGTCCCCGGGTGGGGGCTGGATCATGCGCACGTTCGAGATGCCACCCTGGTTCACGCAGTCCCGGGCAAGGTCGTGAACGTGCCAGTAGAAGTCAAGATCGGATTCGACGGCATTTACGGTGGTCTCGACCGGTGCGTAGGTGTGCAGGGGAGTCGAGACCCCGTCGTAGGGATAACCGAAGTTGTCCTTCGTCAGGATCTTGAGTGGCTGTCCGCCGGTCCATTCGATCCCGACGCGCACGTCGTACTCGTCGTTGTCGGTTGCTTCCGCCGCAGCTCGGATGAGCGCCATGAAGTCGGCGATGGCGCACTCGATGGCGGAGGACTCGACCTGCTCGCCTCCAAGGTATGCGTCGCGACTCACGGGATGCCCGCCAACCGCGGCCGCCACGGTGACCGAGCCGTCATCGTGGATACTGACCCACGCTTCCTTCCAAGTGGAGTGCTCGCCCGTCGCCGTGTTCGCGGCGACCGAGCGCCGGAGTCCAGGTCGGGGGTTCAACCGGTCCACACTCTCCAGTGGATGGATGCCGCCGCGCCCCGCATACACCAGCGCAAGGTCCGCGGCTCTTGACAGCACGGCTCGGACTCCGTCACGGCTCAGGCGATCCCGGAGGCGAGGGATGCGGGGGTGGGCGACCGCGGTCAGCCATGCTCGTTTGGCGGTGTCGCGGCCGGCGGATGCCTCGGTGAACAGCGCGTCCAGCGCCTCGGTAGCGTGGCGACGTTCCTCGAAACGCGCGCGGTACATGGCCTCGATCTGCCGCTCCTTCATCCACACCGTGTCCGAGTCGTTACGCACGGGCGCGCCGAAGTACTCGTTTCTGTAGATGAGATGTGGCCCGTCGACACTTGCGGGCACCTCGACAACGACGGCACGGTCTCCCCGCGCCCCGAGTCGATGGATACCCAGGCTGAAGACTGGCGGGGAGATAGCGGTGATCGCGGCGCCACGCAGGGCACGCTCGTACGTCTCCCCGAACTCGCCCACGTCGACGCGTCCAGTCGCCGCCTTCTGAGTCTCGCGCACACCGTAGACGATCAGGCCACCGCCGCTGTTCGCCATCGCAGCCACATCCTTGGGAAAATCTGTCTGTGGCAACCCTTTTGCAGGCGGGAGCTCGGCCTTCCAGTCCAGATCGTTCGTCTCCATCACACCGGCAGCCACCGCGGCATCGAGGAGCTCATCGGTCACGGGGCCAGGCGTCGTCCCGAGGGCACGGTGCAGTGCTGTGAAGCTCATGCTCCAAGCCTAGGGATCACCTACGACATCAAGGCGTGCCGCGGACTAACCCCGGGCAGCGGTGTCGGTTCAAGCTCAAAGATACGGACAAAATGACCCGACTCGACCCCTATGACGATCATGCAGTCACAGTGCGCGACCAACAGAAAAGTCGACCTCCTTCCCCGGGACGGCGATTCCCTCCTCGCTAGAGACGGCTCCATCTCGACGCCTCCAGCTCTCCGCAGTCCCCTCCTCGTTCACCTCGGAACGGACCGCGGCCACCAACGCCCGAGATCTCCCGGCTCCCACACCGAGCCGCTTTCGCAGCGTCTCCGCCGAAATCGGCCGCTGGTGGGCCTGCCGATGCCGAGCGTCCTCCTCACGAGCCCGCTCCAGCAGTTCCCTCTCCGGCCGCCCCGTGGTCGATCGCCTCGACCGAGCACGAGGAACGGAAACCGACTCCAACCGCCGTCTCCTCGGAGCCGACCGCGCCCCCGCCGTTCGGCGCGTCAGCCTTTCAACGGGCGCGTCCAGTTCCTTCCCCTCGCGGTCGATGGCGAGCTGCGCGGAGTCGGCGACCAGCTTGGACCCCGTTCTAGACGCATCTTCCGTGTCGGCAATGGCCTGAAGCAGGCCGGGACCGACCTCTGCCCATCCGATCAGCAGCAGTGGACCGACCGCGTCGAACGCCGCCTTGCCGTAGTGCCCCACCAGCAGCGGCTCCGTGACATTCAATGCCAGGGTCATCACGCTGGCCAGCACCAGCAGACGACGAGCCGGACGGATCGCCTCGGGGGCGGCGCCATTCAGCGCGAGGTAACGCACACCCAACAGCAACCCGAGCACCGACAGATCCACAGCAGGAGCCACCAACGGCGCCACGTACGCCGGCACACCCAGCCGCAGCCCCAGCGCCAACACGTTCCCGAACCCGAACAGGAACGTCAGCGCGATCACGGCCGCCATGATCGCAGTCACCCACCGAAGGGTCGCCCGGTACCCGACGGACGCGCCCATCACTCTTCCCCGTTCAGGACAGGTAGCCCACATCGCCTCCCGTTCGGGAGAACGTCAGCACGTGCGCCGGAGCATGTGCTCGCCGCACGGCGCCGCTCCCTCCCCGCCCCCGTGTCCACCGGCCCGAGGCATTGCCTTCCAGCATTCATCGCACATCACCCCACGGCAAACTGCGTTTGCCTGCTCAGGGCGTGGGCGTAGTGGTCGTGTCCGACTCGGACACACTTTTCCCCCGCGAACCGTGTTTCGCGGCCATGCGGAGCCGGCACCCGCCTCCACCCGCCCGGGTGTTCTCGCGTGGCGCGCGGATGCGACACCGGCCCCGATCGCCGTCACCGCACGTCGCGACGTGGCTCTCGCGCCTGGCGATCCAGCAGACGCCGCGGCTCGTCCACAAGCATCCGGTCGATGCGCCGCGCCAGCACGCCGCCCGCACGCAGCGCGGGCGCTATACGTGCCGTCAGGTAGCCGTAGCCGTAGCCGCCGTACGCCTGGAGTTGCGCCTTCGTCCACAGCGATCCGCCCAGGACGTGTCGCGACGAGGAGTGCTCCGCGCAGAACCGGGCGAAGAAGTCCAGGCGTTCGGTGTCGGACGGGTTGCGGACGCGTCCGACGTGGCCGGCCTCCGTACCGAAGCACATCTCGAGCACGGCGCCCGCGGCCGCGAGGTCGGCCCAGTACGCCGCGTCCATGTACTCGTCGGCGTTGGTGAAGACGACCCGCTCGGCCGGCAGGCCCTCGTCCGCGCACAGCGCGAGCACCTCGAGGCCGCGGGTCGCCTCGGGGTCGAGGCGTACCGTGACGGCGGCACCCGCCCGTACGGCGGCTCGCGCCGCCGCACGCAACATGGCGCGCTCCGACTCCGGCAGGTCCGCCGTCGTGCCCATGATGCCGAGGATGCCAGCGCGGTAGCCGGTGCCCGGCACCCGGTCGAGCAGCGCGCCGGCCAGGTGCTCCTCAAGACCGCGCTCGTCGAGTTCGGCGATCCAGCCGGGCAGCGTGGCACGGATGTAGGCGCCGTAGCCGCACACGATCGTCATCCCCGAGCGCCGTGCCAGGTCGGGCAGGCCGGCGTGGTCGGGACCGAGGCCCCACGAGGTGGCCTCGACGAGCGAGCGCTGGCCGAGCGCGACGGCGCGCGCCAGTTCGGCGACGGCGACGCCGGGCTCGTCGAGGCGGAGGTTGTCGGCCAGCGCGAGCATGTTCCAGCGCAGATAGCCGAGTGTCTCGGGGGCCACGCGATCCGCCGAAGGGCCCGGCGGGGCGCCGTCGCGCCGCAGCGTGGAAGCGTCACTGAGGACGTGGTCGTGCATGGACGTGACGCCCAGCCGCTCCGCCGGGATGGGCCCCAGCACGGTCTCGATCACGCTCGTCCCCTCAGTCCCGGATCTCGGCGACGGTGACCATCTCGAACGCGTTGCCTCCCGACAGACTCAGCACGCCGATGCTCGCCGACGTGCCCGCCCGACCTGGTCACCGAAGACCTCGATGAGGGCGGATGCGCGTAGTCGGGGATCACCAGGCCAAGCGCCGCCGCGCGCTGCTCGGGGGTCGGGGTCATCGGCACGGACTCCTCCCCTAGAATGGATCCATTCCAGATGGTATCGGATACATATAGCCTACGGGAGAGTACATGGCCGGTGCGGAGCGGAAGGTCCGAGAGCTCGGGCTCGACATCCCCGACTACGCGCATCCCCCCTACGGCCGGCGGTACGGCCCCATGAAGCCCTTTCACCGCATCGGCGACCTGCTCCAACTCAGCGGGCTGACACCGGAGAACCGGGCCGGCGAGCGCCTGCACCCCGGCGTCGTCGGCGTCGAGGTCACGATCGACCAGGGCTATGCGGCGGCACGGCTGACCGCGATCCACACGCTCGGGATGATCCGCTACGCGATCGGCTCGCTCGACAACGTCGCGAGCCTGTCCCGGGCCCTGTGCTTCGTGGTCTGCCCGCCCGGGTTCGGGCTGCTCCACGAGGTCTCCAACGGCGCCAGCGATCTCTTCATCGAGGTCTTCGGCGCCGAGATCGGGAGCATGGGCCGCGCGTCGATCGGGGCGACGTCGCTCTCGCGCGACAACTGCTTCGAGCTCTGGCTGGACCTGGAGTGCGTACCCGGGTCGACCGCGTCATGACGCCGGAGCGCGACGTCACCCGGACGGTCACCTTCTGGCTCATCTTCGCCGCCTCGGCGCTTGGCGCGATGACGAACGCGGCGAGCACGCCGATCATCCCCGTGTACGTCGAGCGCGTCCTGGACGGCGGCACCACGCTCTCCGGCCTCGTCATCTCGCTCGCGGCGGTCGCCTCGATGGTCGCGATGCCCGTCGCCGGAATGCTGGCCGACCGGCACGGATATCGGGCGGTCGCCCTCGCCGGCGGCGCGGTGGCGGCGCTCGGGATGGTCCTGCTGGCGGCCGTGCCGTCGCTGTGGGGAGCCGGCCTGGGCCGCGTGCTGTTCGGACTGGGCAACGCCGCGGCGATGACGCTCGTCATGACCTGGCTCGTCGCGACGGCGCCCGCGGCGCAGCGCGGCAAGGCGCTGAGCGTCTTCGGCCTGAGCGTGTGGATCGGGCTCGCCCTCGGCCCGCAGATCGGCGCGGCCGTGAACCAGGCGATCGGACCCGCCGCCGTGTTCGTCCTGTGTGCCGTGTTCGAGTTGGCCACCGCCGCGCTCATCGCCTGCCTGCCGCGACCGCCGCGGTCGACGCCGGCCGATCCGGCGTCCCCGAGTCCTCGGCGCGCGGTAGCGGTCCGGCGCGCCCTCCTCGCGGTCTGGACGCCCGGCGTCGTGGCCGCGGCGGCCTGGTGCGGCGAGGGGCTCATGCTCGGCTTCCTCATCGTCCATCTCGAAGCAGGGGGCGTACCGGCGAGCGGCCTCACGGGCGCGGCCTCCATCTTCGTGGTCTTCTCCGTCAGTGTCATCGGGGCGCGCGTCGCCCTCGCGAGCCTGCCCGATCGCATCGGTCCCCTGCGTTCGACCGCGGTCTCGCTGTGCGCGCTCGCGACGGGTCTGGCCACGCTCGGCCTCGCCAGCGGCTTCTGGGTCGCCGCGGCCGGCGTGGCCCTGATCGGCGTCGGCTTCTCACCGCTGTATCCGTCGCTGACGATGCTCGCCACGCGCGGCCTGACCGTCGGGAACAGGGCGCTCGGTCTTGGCATGTTCTCCAGCTTCACGAGCGTCGGCTACGCCGGCGGCGCCCTCATCGGCGGGCTCGTGATCGCCGTCGCCTCGACGACCTGGGCGTTCGTCCTCGTCGCCGGGCTGCAACTGGGGGCGTTGGCAACCGTGACGATCTTCACCCGCGACGGCGCTTCGCACGAGAGCCGCGGCGCCGACGCGCCTCGCGACCCCGCGGCGTGAGCCCGGATGCCGCCCGGTGCCGTCGGAGAGGTCGGAGAGGTCGGAGGATCACGCCGCGACGGGCACCGGCCGCGAGGGCGCGGCGGCGATGACGTGCACGCGCTCGGGGTCGCGGCACGTGACGCGGACACGTGTGCTCACCACCAGGGACGACGCGTCGACGGAGGGGGGCAGCGAGCACACGACCTTGCGCCCCGCGTCGGTCGTCAGCTCCAGGCGGAACCGCGTGCCCTGGAAGCTCAGCAGGTGAATCGTCCCCTCGACGTGCCAGGTGGGACACGGCTCGTCGAGCGGGACCAGTTCGAGGTCCTCAGGTCGCAGCACGGCGGTGCCGTCGACCTCGGCGCCCCGCGGGTCGTCCAGGATGCGCCTGCCGGCCGTGGGCAGCAGATTCGCCTCCCCGAGAAAGCCCGCCACGTACTCGTCGACGGGGTGCCGGTAGAGGTCCTCGGGCGAGTCCACCTGCACCAGGACGCCGTCCCGCATGATCGCGACGCGGTCCGACATCGTCAGGGCCTCCGTCTGGTCGTGCGTCACCGACACCGTCGTGATGCCGACCTCGCGCTGGATGCGGGTGATCTCGACCTGCATCTGCTCGCGCAGCTGCTTGTCCAGCGCCGCCATCGGCTCGTCGAGCAGGAGGACGCCGGGGTTCGCCGCCAGCGCGCGGGCGAGCGCGACACGCTGGCGCTGACCGCCGGAGAGCGACGCCGGGGAGCGGTCGGCCAAGCCCGGCAGCTGGACGAGCGCGAGCATCTCCTCGGCGACGGCACGCCGCTCCTTGGCCGGGCGCCGCGCCGCGAGCAGCGGGAACGCGACGTTGTCGCCGACCGTCATGTGCGGGAACAGCGCGTAGGACTGGAACACGACACCGACATCGCGCTTTTGCGGTGGCCGCCTGCCGACATCCACGCCGTCGAAGGTGAGGCGGCCGCTGTCGACCGTCTGGAGACCGGCGATGACGTTCAGCAGCGTGGACTTGCCACTGCCGCTCGCGCCGAGCAGTGTGACGAACTCGCCCGGCCGGACATCGAGGGACACACCCTTGAGCACATGGTTGTGGCCCAGCGTGACGTGCACGTCCGCGATCGAGAGGGCGATGGTCATGGTGTGACTCCTTCCAGCGCGGCCGACCGCTCGGGGGGTCGCGTGAACGCCACGCGGCCTGCCCGGCGCCGCCTGACGGCATTGCTGACGGGAATGACGGCGAGCACCAGGACGGCGAGGACCGAGACCAGGGTGGAGGCTGCGGTCAGCTCGGGCGAGAATGCCTCCTGCGACGCGTTGAGCATCCGCAGCGGCAGCGTCTGCTCTCCCGGCGGCATGAGGAAGACCGCGAGGACGACCTCGTCGAACACGACGACGAAGGCGAACAAAGCGCCCGACAGCAAGTACGGCAACAGTGCCGGCAGTTCGATCTTCCAGAGGATCAGCGGCCACCGCGCGCCGAGCGTGCGCGCCGCGGGGCGCAGAGCGGGGTCGATCCGGGCGATGCCGCCGGAGACGACGACGAACACGTACGGCAGGGCGATAAGAGCGTGCCCGAGGATGAGTGGGACGAACGTGCCGCGCAGAAAGCCGAGGTCCATGGTGACGCCGTGGAGCCCGACGGCGTAGGCGATCGGCGGCAGGGCGATCGGGAGGATGAACAGCGTGCGGATCCAGCGCCGCGCCAGCGGGTCGCGCACCCTCGTCAACCCGAGCGCACCGAGCGTGCCCAGGACGGCGGCGATGACGGTGGAGACCGTCGCGGTCCACAGGGACAGCCGGAACGACTCCAGCCACCGGCTGTCGGTGAGCACCTCGGCGTACCACTGCGGCGAAAAACCCTCGGGTGGGAACAGGATGAAGCTGCCCTCGGTCCAGGAGGTCGCCACGAGGACGAGGAACGGGACGATCAGGAGCAGGCTCGCGAGCACCGCCACCACGACAACGGGCACCCGGTACCAGCCGAGACTACGGGCGACGATCGTGCTCATCGCATCATCCCCACTTCTCGCTGACCCTGAACAGACGGTCGGCGATGAGGTAGACGATCATCATTCCTCCCACAAGCAGCATGCTCATCGCCGCACCGATGTCCGGCCGGTTGGCCTGGCTCATCTGGGCGTTGATGACGCCGGACACGGTCATGTTGCCGGGCCCGCCGAGCAGCAGCGGCGTGACGTAGAAGCCGAGCGACATGACGAAGACGAGGACGCCTCCGCTCAGCACGGACGGCAGGATCTGGGGCCAGGTCACGGCACGGAACGTCAGCCACGGACCGGCTCCGAAGATCGTCGCGGCGTTGAGCTGCTCGCGGTCGATCGACTGGAGCGCCGACAGCACCGGCAGCACCGCGAACGGCAGCATGACGGCCACCATCGCCGGATACATGCCGAGCGTCGTCTGGTAGAGCTCGATCGGCTCGTCGGCCAGGCCGAACAGGCCAAGAAGCCAATAGATGGCGCCCCGGGGCAGCTCGAGCAGCATCCAGCCGAACGAACGCACCATGATCGACGTCCACAGCGACAGGATCAGCGCGGCGAGCAGCGCGAACCGCAGCCAGGCCGGCGACGCGACGACGGCCAGGGCATAGGCGGTGCCCTGCACCATCGTCAGGACCATGACGACGACGGCCATGATCACGGTCCGGGTGAGCGAGCCGGCGAAGGCTGGCACGTCGAACGCGTCGGCATACGCCGATCCGCCGCCCTCCAGCGACCGGGTGACGAGGGTGACGAGCGGCCAACCCAGCGCGAGCGCGAAGAAGATCAGCGGTGGCCACAGCAACCACCGGGACTCGGCCTTGGTCATACCCGGCGGCCGGCGCGCCGGGGCCTCTCCGCGTACGCGCGGCACGGCCATCACCGGCTTGCTCACGTCCTCACGTTCCTGATCAACGGTGCTCGGGTGTTTCGGGGTGGTCCGCGCCGGCGTCGTCATCGGTGCCTCGTCAGCCGGCCAGCCAGGCCGTATAGGCCGTCAGCAGGTCTTCGTAGTTCTCGCCGCGCCATTGGTCGTCCCAGCGCAGCATCTGATCCTCGTGCTCGGGCGAGTTCACCAGATTCTCCGCGACATCGTCGGGGAGGTGGTCGAAGACCTCGGAGTTCACCGGGCCGTACAGCGTGCGTTCGGTGAAGCTCGCCTGCCGCTCCGGGTCGTTCATCCAGCCTGCGAGCGCGATGACGGCGTCCCGGTCGCTCGACGCGCTGGGGAACGCGAAGCCTGACGGCACGACAAACGCCTGGTTCCACTGGATCGTGACGTCTTCGCCGGCATTCATGAGAGCCGTGTACTGGCCGGTCACGGTCACGGCGATGGCGGCGCTGCCGCTGACCAGCAGCTGCTGCACCTCCGGGTAGGCCTGGTAGAACACGAGGTCGTCGCGGATCGTGTCGAGCTTGGCCTCGGCCCGCTCGATGTCGAGCGGGTACAGGTCCTCCGGCGCCACACCGTCGGCCAGCAGCGCGATCTCGTACGACGCGTCGAAGCTGCCCGGCGCACCCGGCCAGGCACGCGTGCCGGGATATGCCTCGGTGTCGAAGAAGTCCGCCCAGGTCTGCGGGCCGCCGTCGGGGAAGGTGTCGGTGAGCCAGCCCTGCGCGATCCCGAAGACGAAGCCGCCGACGAAGTACGGGCGCAGTTCCTCGGGCAGCAGATCGCCTCGTACGTTCTCGGGGAGCTCGACGAGGTTCTCGACGTGGCTCAGTGTCTCGGCGGCGCTGGACTGGAAGACGTCGTACTCGCCCTCGTCGCCGCTGAGCATGCCCATGTAGATCGCGTCCTCGATCGGGACGGAGACGACCTCGACGCCGGTCTCGTCCTGGAAGTCGTCGAAGTACGCGGCCTGCCGGCTCTCGTTGGTCGGTCCGCCGAAGTCGGCCCAGATGATCTCGCCGCTGAGTCCCGACGCCGTGTCGCCGGAGCCGGCGCAGCCGGCCGCGAGGGCGGTGACCACTACGAGCGCGGTACCGGCCATCGCGGCACGGCGCATGCGGATGATGCTTGCCATGGGAAGCGGGTCCTCCTCGGTGACCAACAGAGCGATGGATCCAATCTAGGTATCGGTGGATCCTTATGGGTGTCCGAGATGTTTCGCCTCTGCAACATCCCCCTGGCTCCGGATCGGGCCGCCAGGCCCGCCCCAGGTCGGGCGGTGGTGAGGTGGCGGTTGAGGCAGCCGGTCCGGGCCCGTCACCAGCCGCGCTGGCGCTTCGCGGGGAGCAGCTCGGCCGCCGTGACGGCCATCGTGTCGTCGCCGCGCGTCACCCACACACGCGCCTCGGGCCAGTAGTCGCTGAGCAGCTCGGCGCACACGCCGCACGGCTCGATCACGTGCTGGGTCCCGATCGGACGACGAAGCACGCTCACACAGCTCACCACCGCCGCCGGGGCGGCGCCGGTCACCGCGGCGTGCGACACGGCGTTCCCGGCGGCGACGCCCTCGGCGCACACCGCCCCGCGCCGCGAGGACGCGTCGACGTGCACGCCGAGATGCACGGACCCGTCGGTGAGCCGCATCGCGGCGACAACCTCGTGCCTGCCGGTCACGTACACCCGGTCGAGGAGGGCGAGGGCCGCCTCCACCAGCTCGGCGTCGTCGTCACTCATCTCCGGCGGTCGAGTCAACGGCGGCCTGCTCACGGGGGTGGCCGCCCTACCCGGTGATGCCGAGAAGCTTGGCGTAGTTGCCACCTTCGACAAGGGCGCGGTCGGCCTCGTCGCGAATGGCCTTCCTGATCTTCAGCCGCTCGATGTCGAAGTCGGAACCGGGCCACTCCGTGCCCATGAGGATCTTCTCCGGACCGAGCCGCGCGTAGGCGCGTTTGACGTCGGCCATGAGCGTGGCCGACGTCTCGAGGTAGACGTGCGGCTGGCGTTCGGCGACGGTGACCGCCTCGGGCACATTCCAGACCGCGCCCATGTGGGCGATGATCGTGGGTACGTCCGCGTGATCCTTCGCGATCTCCTCGATGGCGAAGGGCGCACAGAACGCGTCGTCGAGCGCGTTGATCAGCACGACCATCCCGTGTTCCGCGCACTGACGGAAGACCGGATCGAGCAGGCCATGGTCGGCGACGTGATAGCCATGCAGGCTGGGATGCAGCTTGAGCCCCCGAATGCCCGCCGCGGCGAGGCGGCGGATCTCGTCGAGAGCGTCGTCCGACTGCGGCATGACCTGACCGAAACCGATGAACCGGTCCGGGTACGCATCCTGCATACCGATGATGAAGTCGTTCTCGATCCGCTGCGAGAGCGAGCACACCATGGCCATGTCGACGCCGGCGGCGTCCATGCTGTCAAGGATCCGCCGCGGGTCGAAGGGCACGTACGCGGGCGGCTGCTCACCCGCGCGGACTCCGGTGAGGTAGTCCGAGCGCCCGCGGACATCCTGGGTCGTGTTGTACGCGTCGATGATCATCAGCCGGCCAGCCACTCCGTGTAGGTGTCGAGCATCGCCTGCTTGTTGTCCGCGCGCCACTGCTCGTTCCACGGGATGACGAGACCATCATGCTCCGGCGAGTTGGCCAGGGTCTCGGCGAACTCGGGGTCGAGGACGTCGAACACCGCGGAGTTCACCGGGCCGTACCCCGTGCGCTCGACGAACGTCGCCTGGTTCTCCGCGTCGTTCATCCATTCGGCGAGAGCCGCCACGGCGTCGGAGTCGCTCGACTCCGGTGGAATGACGAAACCCTGCGGCGTCGTGAACGCCTGGTTCCACTGCACGGTGACATCCTGGCCAGCGTTGCGCAGAGCGTTGAACTGGCCGGTCACCGATACGGCGATCGACGCGCTTCCGCTGACGAGCAGTTGCTGCACCTCGGCATAGGACTGATAGAACACGAGGTCGTCGCGGATCGTGTCGAGCTTGGCGATAGCCCGATCGAGATCGAGCGGGTAGAGGTCCTCGGGCGCGACGCCGTCGGCCAGGAGCGCGATCTCGTAGGACGAGTCGTAGAACGCCGGCGCACCCGGCCAGGCACGCGTGCCGGGATAGGTCTCGGTGTCGAAGAAGTCAACCCAGTCCTGCGGACCGCCGTCCGGGAACGTGTCCGTCAGCCACCCCTGCGCCATGCCGAGGTAGAAGCCGCCCAGCAGATAGGGACGCAGCTCGTCCGGCAGCAGGTCGGACTGGGCCGACTCCGCCAACTCCCGCATTCCGTTGGGATAGTTCAGAACCTCGGCGGCGCTGACCTGGAACGCGTCGTAGTCACCGGCCTCGCCCTCGAGCATGGGGTAGGAGATGGAGTCCTCCGTGGTCACCGAGGTCACCTCGGCACCGTACTCGTCGGCGAACCCGTCGAAATACGCGATCTGACGGCTTTCGTTGGTGGGGCCGCCGAAGTCGGCCCAGATGATCTCGCCGCCGATGCCGCCGTCGGCGGTGTCTCCCGACGTACTGGAGCAGCTCACGGTCAAAGCACCGACGCTGATCAGCGTGAGGCACGAGGCGACGAGCCGCCCACGGAAACTGAGGGTCATGTCAACGTGCTCCTCCGAAGCGACCACCGGGAAAGTTGGATCCAAACTACACTCTCTTGGATCCTTTGACTACCGTCGACGTTCACATCGGGGGACGGCGGCCGACGTGGCCGAGCACGGCCTCGATTCCCGCCGTGGCGCAGAGCAGAGCGAACTCACCCCGGTGACGCCCGACGGCCTGCAACCCGACCGGCAGCCCCGCGCTGAATCCACCCGGTGTGACGACAACGGGGTGCGCTGTGACGGTGAATCGGTTCGCGAGCATCTGCCAGCGGAAGTACCGGTCGTACTCGACACCGCCGACCCGGTCGACCCATTCCACCTCGGCGGGCGGGGCGACGACGGGCGTCGCGGGCGCGATGAGCACGTCGAAGTCGTCGAACAACCGCTCCGTACGGCGGAAGATCTCGGTGCGCGCACGCAGCGCGTCCGCGAGTTGGCCCGCCGTGAGCCGCTCGCCCTGCCGGATGTTGCGCAGCAGGTCGGGGCGCATCACGTCGGGATGCCGCGCCGCGTCCTCGCGGCCGAAGGCGAAGAAGTTGAACATCTCGATCGTCTCCCACGCCTCCTCGGCGTCGGCGAGCTCGGGCTCCAGGTCGGTGATCGGATACCCGGCGGCTACGAGCGCGTCGCGGGCGGCCGCGTGGGCGGCGGCGACCTCCTCGCTGATCGGCACGCCGCCCGCCGTCGCACTCCAGCCGATACGCACGTGCGGCGGGGCACTCGAGGCGACGTCAAGGAAACGCGCGGGATCCTCGGGGATCGAGATCGGGGCGTAACGGTCGGCGCCGCTCATCGCCGCGAGGCCGAGCGCCGCGTCAAGGCTCGACCGTGCCATGGGGCCGAGCACGCCGTGTGCGGTCCAACCGTTGTCGGGGCGTCCACTTGCCACCCGGCCGGGTGTCGGGCGCACGCCGACGACGTTGCAGAACGCCGCGGGGTACCGCAGGCTGCCGCCGCTGTCGGAGCCGTCGGCGATCGGCAGCATGCCGACCGCGAGCGCCGCGGCCGCGCCGCCGCTCGATCCGCCCGCGTGGCGCGAGGTGTCGTACGGGTTGCGGCAGACGCCGTGCAGCGGGTTGAACGTCAGGGTCCCGAGCCCTTGCTCGGGCGTAGCGGTCTTGCCGATGATGATGGCGCCCGCCTCGCGAACGCGGCGCACCATGAGGGCGTCCTGGGTCGCTGCCGGAGCGTCGGCGTAGGCGGCAGAGCCGTGGCTCGTCGGCAGCCCCGCAACGTCCATGAGGTCCTTCACGGCAGTGGGGAGCCCGTGCAGGACGCCCACCTCCTCCCCCCGCGCCACCGCGCGGTCGGCCTCGCGAGCCGCCGCCAACGCCTGCGACTCCGGGACCATCGAGACGATGGCGCCTACCGTGTCGTTCGTCTCGGCGATACGGTCCAGGTGGGCGCGCATCACCTCCTCGGCGGAGATCTCGCGGGTGCGGATACCGCGCGCGAGATCTGCGGCGCTCCACCAGTGCAGCGGCCTGTCGGTCGTCCCGGTCGTCATGTGGGTGTATCCGTTCTGTCTAGCCAGCCAGCAACGCGGCGGGGCACGCGATGAGCATGTCGTCGATCCTCCGGGGCGCGACGCCCATCCGGGCGAGGGCGGGAGCGACACGACGAACGACGTGTCCGTATCCCATGCCGCCGTAGCGGGAGAGTTGTCCTTTGGTCCATACGGAGCACGTCAGGGTGACCGCGGCGGAGGGGCGATCGTCGAGGAGGGCGCAGAGGAACTCGACGCGCTCGGCGTCGGTGGCGTCTCGGGCGCGGTCGGCGAAGTAGTGTTCGCTGCCGAACGCGAACTCGACGGTCACTCCGGTGTCGACGATCTCGCGCACGTAGGTACGGTCGAGCACCTTGTCGATGTTGCAGAAGAGCACGCGCGACGGGTCAAGACCCTCGGACGTGAGGATCGCCACGACCTCAGGACCGCGGCGGGCCGCGGCGTCGAGGCGAACGCTCACGGCCGCGTTCGCGGCCGCGGCGGCCCGTGCGGCGGCGCGCAACGCACGGTGCTCGGCCGGCGTGATCTCGGCGCTGGTGCCGAGCAGACCCAGCAGGCCCGCGCGGTATCCGGCGCCGGGGACGGCCTCGGTGAGCGCCGTCGTGAACGCACGCTCCATCCAGGCCTCTGTCTTCGTGGCCCACCAGCCCGGCAGGGTCTTGTCGATGTAGCTGCCGTAGGCGGCGACGATATGGACTCCAGCGGCGCGCGAGATCGCCGGAAGGTCGGCGTGGCGTGGCCCCATCCCCCACGACGTCGCCTCGACGATCGCGCCGAGACCCGCCTCCGCCGCGGCGGACAGTTCGGCGACTGCGGTCTCGGGCGAGTCGAGCGTCAGGTTGTCGGGCAACGACAGATAGCTCCACCGCAGGTCGCCGAGGACCTCCGGGCGCATCGGCCCCTTGAGCGTCCCGCCTTCGCGCGTCGGCCGCACCAGGTGCCGCGCATCGGTGAGCACATGCTCGTTCGTCGCGACCCGGCCGAGCGCCGAGGCCTCGATCGGACCGAGGACCGTCTGGATCACGCGCCCACCTCGTCATACACGGTCTGGCCGCCGACGACGGTGCGGCGTACGGTCAGCACGCGCAGGCGATCGATCGGCACCGCTGTGGGGTCCGCCGACCACAGGGCCCAGTCGGCGAGGCGACCGGCCCGCAGCATGCCACGGCTGGATTCGGCGAAGGCGGCGTACGCCGCGCCGGTCGTGTAGGCGGCCAGCGCTTCCTCGACCGTGATCGCCTCGCCGAGGCTCAGCGGCTCGTCCTCGCCGCGCACCCGCCGGGTGACCGCCTGCCACATGAGATGGCGCGGATCGAAGGCGAAGAATGGCCCGTCCGAGCCGAACGCGACGACGGCGCCGGCATCGAGCCAGCTGCGCACGGGGTTGGCGCGCTCGGCGCGCTCCCCCAGCGCGACGCGCAGCCCCGCGCCGTTCTGCCAGATGATCGACGGCTGCAGTGACGCGATGACGCCCGCGCGGGCGGCGGTCGCGATCGTCTCCGCGCTCGGCTCAAGGTACCCGTGGATGATCTGGAACCGGCGCCGCGCCACCGCGGCGCCCGCGGCGGCGTACTCGCGCGCGACGAAGGCCATCGCCGCACCGCCGACGGCGTGGGTGCCCACGCCCCAGCCGTGCTCGGCGCAGAAGCGCACGAGCCGCGCGAAGTCCTCGTCGGAGATCCGCCGCAGTCCCCGGTAGCCGCTCTCGTCCCACGGCTGGTCGAGCAGTGCCTGCCCCTTCAACGCCTCTCCGTCGGCGTAGACCTTGATCGGGCCGATCCGCAGCTGGTCGTCGCCGAACCCGGTGGACACGCCGGTGCCCTCGAGGTGGGCGATCACGGCGTCGACGTCGGGCGTCGCCGTGGAGCCGATCTCGAGGTAGGGCATCGCGACCGTGCGCATCGTGAGCGCGCCACGACGGTGTGCTTCCTGGTAACCGCGCATCTCGTCGATGGTCGAGGCCGGATCGACGACGCCGGTGAAGCCCAGCTGATGGAAGAGCCGCTGTGCGATGCCGATGGCCTGGACACGCTGCTCGAGCTCGGGCGGCTCCTCGTACGGCCAGTCCTCGTCGTGGAAGGTGCGATCCATCGTCTCGATGAACTCGGCGAGACCCGCCCCCTCCGGCAGGTACGCGAGCGCCTTGAGGCCGCCGCGCTGCATGTGGAGGTGAGCGTCGATCAGGCCCGGCAGGATGACGCCGTCGTGCGTCTCCTCCGGTGTTCCCGAGGGGACGGCCGCGCGCACGTCGGCGAGCCTCCCGGCCGCGACGATCCGGTCCCCCGCGACGGCGAGTGCCTCGGCCCGGGGATTGCCGGGATCCATCGTGAGCACCGGCGCGATGTGGATCCGCGGGTCCAGCGGCGGCGCGCCGATCACGCGACCACCGCCTGGGCCGGCTGCCGCGGGTCGGCGGCGGACTCGAGGAACCCCGTCCTGGCGTTGCGGTAGATCGCCTCGACGGCGGCCGCGTCGCGGGTGTAGGGGGGCCAGCGCCGCACGTCGTGCCCCCGTCGTTCAAGACCCGCGTAGACGGCGGGGTCGAACCGGTCCTCCAGGAAGACGTGCGCCGCGAGGTAGTCGAAGGGCGCGAACGAGTTCGGGAAGCTCCAGGTCGAGAAGCGCGGCGCGTTCACGGCCTCCTGCAGTTCCATTCCGAAGTGGAAGGCGTTGAGGAAGACCTGGAGCATCGCCTGCACCTGCATGTCGCCGCCCGGGCAGCCGAACGGGAGCACGCTGCCGTCGTCGCGCACGGCGATCGCCGGGCTGGGCGTCAGCCGGGGCCGCTTGCCCGGCGCGACGCCCGCCGGATGCGCGGGGTCGGGCCGCGACTGCAGGCCGCGCAGCGAGGGGACGATCCCGGTGCCGGGGATGACGGGCGAGGTGGAGGCGCCGTCGGACGGCGTCGCGGAGAAGGCGTTGCCCCAGCGGTCGACGACGCACACGTAGCTGGTGCCGCCCTCGCCGATGTGGCGTACCTCGTCCGCGCGGATCGCGTCGGGGAGCACCTGCGACCGGCCGAACAGCGCCGGCGGCAGGCCCGTGAAGGCGCGGTCGGGGTCGATCGCCGCCGCACGCGCGGCGATGTGCTCGTCCCCCAGCAGCCGGTCGAGCGGCACGTCGACGAACTCCGGGTCACCGAAGTGGTGTTCGCGATCGGCGAAGGCACCCTTGAGCGCTTCGATGACCGTGTGCGCGTAGGCCGGGCTGTTGTGTGCCATCCCGTCCAGGCCGTGCCGCTCCAGAATGAGCAGCGCCGCCGCGAGGGTGGGGCCCTGACACCACGCGCCGCAGGTCAGGAGCGTGAAGTCGCGCCAGCGGGTCTCGACGACCGGCTCATAGCGTGAGCGGAACTCCGCCAGGTCGTCGTGGCGCAGATAGCCGCCGTTCGCCTCGTGGTAGGCCACCACGCGGTCGGCGATCTCGCCCTCGTAGAACGCCGCGCGGGCGGCCTCGAGACCGGCGACCCGGTCGCCGCCCGCGCGTTCCTCGGCGTCGATCATGGTCTGGATCGTGCGCGCGAGGTCGGCCTGGACGAATCGCTCCCCCACGCGCGGCGGCCGGCCACCGGGCAGGTAGATCGCCGCGTTCGCGGCCCACCTCCGGTAGCCGGCCTGCCGCTTGGCGATGCCGTCGGCGAGCAGCGGGAAGACGGCGAAGCCGTCCCGCGCCAGCCGCACCGCGGCCGCCGCGACCCGGGCGAAGGTCATCGTGCCGTAGTCGCGCAGCGCCGTGATCCAGGCGTCGGGCGCGGCCGGAACGACGGTGCGCAGGACGCCGGTGGGGATGGTGCCGCCGTGCTCGGTCTGGAACAGGTCGGCCGGTACGCGCCGCGGCCAGACCCCGAGCCCGTCGAGGCTCACGGTGGTGCCGTCGGCGAGGCGGATCATGATGGGCGCGACGCCGGCGAAGTTGACCTCGTCGGCGTGCAGCACGGCCAGCGCCATACCCGCGCAGCAGCCGGCGTCGACCGCGTTGCCGCCCGCCTCGAGGATCGCGAACGCCGCGGCGGAGGCCAGGTAGTGCCCGGAGGACGCCGAGTGCAG
The DNA here is from genome assembly GCF_054783955.1 of Streptomyces mayteni. Classification (NCBI taxonomy): domain Bacteria; kingdom Bacillati; phylum Actinomycetota; class Actinomycetes; order Kitasatosporales; family Streptomycetaceae; genus Streptomyces; species Streptomyces mayteni. The sequence continues at coordinate 24,787 of NZ_BAAGPR010000020.1, forward strand.
CGTGCCTACGAGTGTCGGATTCGGTGCCGGCCAGGTGGGTGGCGTCATGATGAAGTCTTCCTTCGGTATCGGGCACGCCCGTGCGGGACGCTGCTCACCAGTCGAGTCCGTGGTCCCGCAGTCGACGTTCGAGGACGGCGTGCTCGGCCGCGCCCCGGTCGGGGTGGCGCCGCGGGTCCACGAGATCCGGCGGCCGCCCCGGGGTCGCCGCGCGGACGCCGACGGCGAAACCGTCCGCGAGCCGCACGATCAGGTACCTGGGCAGGTCGGGGTCGGGCTGGCGGCGCACGAAGTCCAGCACCTCGGCGATGTCCGGGTCGTAGGGCGGCGCGGGCCGGGCGCGGGCACGCTCGACGAGCTCCGCGGTGACCAGCGCCCGCACCGGTGTCCGCACGATCTCGGCGTCCTGGATCGACAGTCGGGTCGGCTCCTCGCTCAGCACGCGGCCGCCTCCTCCAGCAGCAGCTGGGCGACCTTCTCGCCCATCACGACCGCCGGCATCGCCGTCGTGGCGCGGGGGACCTTCGGCATGATCGAGCAGTCCGCGACACGCAGCCCCTCGATGCCGTGCACCCGCGCCCGCGCGTCGACGACGGACAGGGCGTCGTCGCCGGTGCCCATCCGGCAGGTGCCGACGGGGTGCCAGTAGTTGTCGGGGTTGCGGTACAGGTGGGCGACGAGCGCGTCCCGGTCGAAGGTCTCGGGTCCGGGGTGGATCTCCGCGCCGACGAGCGGCGCGAGTCGCGGATCCGCCGCGAGTTCGCGCAGGATCGCGGCACCCTCCGCGAGCACCGCGACATCGACGCCTTCGGGGTCGGCCAGGAAACGGTGGTCGATGATCGGCTTCGCCTCCGGGTCCGCGCCACGGAGCCGCACGAACCCGCGGGACCGGGGTTGCAGCGCCGACACCCCCACGCTCCAGCGCTTGCGCTCGACGAGATGGGTCGGGCTGTACGGCAGGAAGTGCAGGTCGAACGCCTCGGTGTCGAAGCTCGACGCCGCCTTGCCCATCGCCTGCTCGTCGGGACACCAGCCCGCCGCGCGCGCCCGCTCCATCGCCGCGGTCATCTCCTCGGAGCCCGCCCAGCTCATCAGCAGGAACGGCTGGTCGTGCAGGTTCTCGCCGACACCGGGCAGGTGCTGCGTGAGCGGGATGTCCAGAACCGCGAGCTGCGCGTACGAGCCGATGCCCGAGCGCAGCAGGATCGTCGGCGAGTTGTAGGCGCCACCCGCCAGCACGACCGTCCCGGCCCGCACGGTCGCCGTCTCGCCACGGTGCCGGACCACGACGCCGCTCGCCCGCCCGTTCGTCACGATCACGCGGTCGACGAGGGCGTCGCCGACGATCCGGATGTTCGGCAGCGCGCGCACGGGGTCGAGGTAGGCGAAGGCGGTGTTGACACGTACGCCGTCGACGATGTTGACCGCCTCAGGGGCGAACCCCGCCGACTCGTCGACGTCGTTGAGGTCGGTGAGCCGCGGCATCCCGACGGTGGGCGCCGCCTCGTACCAGGCGCGCTGCCACGGCGTGAGGTCGTCGGCCCGGTAGGTGCGCACGCGCATCCGTCGCGTGCCCTCGGCGAACAGCGGCAGCAGGTCCTCGGTGGCCCAGCCGGTCAGGCCCGCCTCGGCCCAGGCGTCGTAGTCGCGCCGGTGCCCCCAGGTCTGGGTACAGCCGTTGACGTCGGAGCAGCCACCGATGGCGCGGGCGCGCTCGAAGCCGACAACCCACGGGTAGCTGTCGCGGGAGTCGTAGCCCCAGTCGTGCGAGCGTCCAAGCCGCGTCGCGTCGACGAGGTCGGCGGGCCAGGCGGCACCGCCCTCGGGCCCGAAGTCGGGGCCGGCCTCCAGGACGAGCACGTCCAGGCCGGCCTCGGCGAGCCGGGCCGCGACGACGTTGCCCGACGTGCCGCCGCCGACGACGACGTACTCGGCCTCCTCCGGGAGCGCGTGCGCGTGGGCGGGGCCAGGGGTCGGTGTGGAGGGTGTCACGGGCGGTCCAGGAGGCGTCGGGGAGTGTGGACGAGGATCGTGTCGACCACGGTGGTGTCGCCGCCGGCCAGCTCGGTGATCGCCGGGGCGATGCGGCGGAAGAGGTGGTCGTAGCCGTTGCCGCCGTTGCGGCGGAGGTTGGCCTGGGTCCAGACGTCGGCGCCGATGACCAGCTGCGAGCCGAATCCCTCGCCGAGGAGCCATTCGACCATCTGGAGGCGTTCCGCGTCGGTCGGGTTCCGCAGCGTCGGCGAGCCGTAGAAGAAGTCCGAGCCGAACGTGTCGTAACCCAGCAGGGCGCCCGCCTGGGCGATCTCGCGGTGGTACCCGCGGTCCCACCGCTCGTCGAGGTGGCCGATGACGACCCGGTCGGCGGGCATTCCCACCTCCACGAGCGCGGCCAGGACGTCCGTGCCGCCCGTGCCGCGGAAGGAGAGGTGCATGGAGACGGCGCTGCCCGTGCGCGCCCCGGCCCGGCCGGCCGCCCGAACGAGCCGCCATTCGGCAGCCGTGATCGGCCAGCTGGTCCCGATCTCGCCGAGCAGGGCCGGCTTGATGCCGCTCGGGCCGACGCCGTCCGTGAGCTGTGCCACGAGGATCTCGGTGAGCTCGTCGGTCCCCGCCTCGCGCACCCACGCGGGCATGGTCTCCTCCACGTAGTAGCCGGCGCCGACGCAGACGTGCACTCCGGCGCGGCGCGAGATCTCCGGCAGGTCCGCCAGGCGCCGACCCATGCCCTCAAGCGTGAGGTCCACGACGGCGGACGCGCCGGCCGCCCGCACGTGAGCGAGTTCCGCGGCGGCGACTTCCGGGTCGTCGAGGACCAGGTTCGCCGGCATCGACAGCGCGTTCCAGCGCAGGTAGGCCGCGAGCTCCGGGCCCATCGGCACGTCGGCGGGGGGCAGTTCCCCGGGCGGCTTCGCCCAGACGCTCAGGTCGCTCAGCAGGTGCTCGTGCATCGACGTCGGCCCGAGTCGCTCCGGGGCGATCGGTCCTAGCACGGTGTGGATGGGCATGGGATCACTGTCCGAAGATCGCGCGGCGGGGATTGGTGGTGTGGATCAGGTCGAGCACCCCGGGGTCGATGCCGGCCTCCGTGGCGAGCCTCCGGAACTCCTCGAACAGGAAGGTGTAACCGGGGCCGCCCAGTGCGCGCAGGTGCGAGCGCTGGCAGACGTCCTGCGAGAGCAGGATCTGGTTCTGGTAGCCCTTCTCGATCATCGTCTTCAGGTACGACAGCCTCCGGTCGATCTGGTGGGCGATCAGGTCGCCGCCGATGCGACACGTCATGAGGCAGTCGAACTGGACGAACGCGCCGCGCCGCATCAGTTCCAGCGAGTAGTCGACGCTCTTGACCGTGTCGGCGTGGCCGATCACGACGCGGGCCGGGTCGACGCCCTCCTCGATCATGATCTCCAGCTGCGCCAGGCCCGTCGGGAACGACGCCGCGTGGGTGCTGACCATGACGCCGGTCTCGCGGCTGGCCCGCGCGGCCGCACGGAACGAGCGCTCTTCGACCGCTGTGATGTGCGAGAGGTCCGACGCGACCTCACCGATGACGCCCGCGCGCACGCCCGTGCCGGGGATCTCCTCCAGCAGGTCGGCGACGAGGAAGTCCGCGATGGTGTTCGTCGCGTTGCGGTCGAACCAGCGCTTGTCGAGGTAGGTGTCGTAGTAGTGGCCCGTGCCGAGGATGATCTGCGTGCCTGTCGCCTCGGCCATCGCCTTCGTCGCGAGCACGTTCGCGATCGAGCGCGACCCCGACCGGGGGTTCTGCTGCATGACGCGCGGGTCGTCGCTCCAGCCGACGGGCGCCGCGTAGTCGCTCAGCTCGCCGTTGGTCAGGTCGATCAGCGTCGCACCGCCGGCCGCGGCGAACAGCCCGAGCTCGGCCTCCGTCTCCGACCACACGTTGAGGTAGCCGTCCTGCGGCGTCGTCTTCGTCATGTTGATGAAGACGTGCTCGTGCGGCAGCGTGACGCCGAGCTGCTCCGGCAGCAGGGGACCCGTGACGCTCTGGACCGTGTCGACCACTTCCCCGTCCTCTCCGCTAGATCGCGATCACGACGCTCTTGGGTTCACAGAAGCCGCGCAGTCCCTCGTCCCCGAGGTCCCGCCCGAGACCCGAGGCACCGACGCCGCCGAACGAGAGGGCCGGGTCGAACACGTTGTAGGCGTTCACCCAGACCGTGCCGGCGTGGATCGCCGCCGCCATCCGGTGCGCCCGGGACAGGTCGCGGGTCCACACGCCCGCGGCGAGGCCGTAGTCGGTGTCGTTGGCGATCCGGATCGCGTCGTCCTCGTCGTCGAAGGGGATGACGCCCACCACCGGCCCGAAGATCTCCTCGCGCGCGAGCGTCATGTCGTTCGTGACGCCGGTGAAGAGGGTCGGTTCGACATAGAACCCCGGGCTTCGCGTGCCGCCGCCGGCGACCAGCGTCGCGCCCTCCTCGGTGCCCTTCCTGATGTATCCGAGGACGCGCTGCCGCTGTTCCTCCGACACCAGCGGGGCGACGGTGACCCCGCCCGCGAGACCGTCGCCGACCGGCACCGACGCGACGGCGCTCGCCAGGCGCCGCGTCATCTCGTCGAGGACGGACCGCTGCACGAGCAGGCGACTGCCCGCCGTGCACATCTGGCCGGAATGCCCGAACGAGGCCCGCATCGCGGTCACGACGGCGGCGTCGAGGTCGGCGTCGGCGAAGACGATGTTGGGGCTCTTGCCGCCGAGCTCCAGCGTGAGGCGCTTGAAGCCGTCCGCGGCGGTGCGCATGACGGCTCGCCCGACCTCCGTCGACCCGGTGAACGACACCTTCGCGACGCCGGGATGGCGGGTGAGCGCCGCACCGACGCGCCCGTCGCCGGTGAGCACGCTCACGACACCGTCCGGGACGCCCGCCTCCCGCAGGATCCGCGCGAGTCGCAGCAGCGTGAGGGGGGTGTCCTCCGCCGGCTTGGCCACGACCGTGCACCCCGCGGCGAGCGCGGGGGCGAGCTTGAACGCCGCGGTCATGAGGGGGAAGTTCCACGGCAGGACGACGGCGACCACGCCCACGGGCTCCAGGGCCGTGTAGACGTGGTGTCCCCCGCCGTCGACGGGGATGACGGTGCCGACCAGGCGGGAGGGCGCCCCCGCGAAGTGGCGGAACGTGCGCGCGGCCATGGCCGTGTCCGCGCGCGAGCGCTCGATGGGCTTGCCGTTGTCCCGCGTCTCGAGGATCGCGAGCTGCTCCAGGTCGTCCTCGATGAGTTCGGCGACCCGGTTCAGGATCCGTGCCCGTTCCAGGGGATCGAGTCCCCGCCAGCGACGGTCCGCGTGCGCGGTCGTCGCGGCCGCGACGGCCGCGTCCACGTCGGCGTCCGTCGCCTGGGCGACGGTGGTGAGCACCTCCTCGGTGGCCGGGTCGACGACGGCGCGGGTTTCGCGGTCGCCCTGGGCGACCCACACGCCCCCGCACAGGAACGGCTCGTAGTCGGGCAGCGCCGTCACGGCGGTCCTGGTGGTCATGTGCGTCCTTCCGGTGGGCGCGGGATCAGAAGATCCCGAAGTACTCGCGCTGCTCCCAGTCGGAGACATGGCGGAGGTATCGGTCGAATTCGGCGCGCTTGATCGTCGCGTACCACTCCACCACCGTGTCGCCGAGGGCGGCCCGGAAGGCCGCGTCAGCCCGCAGGGCGTCGACGGCCGCGCCGAGGTTCGACGGCAGCCGGTCGGCGTGCTCGGTGTAGGGCTGGAGCGTCGGCGCCGGGGGAACGAGGCCGCGGTCGATGCCGTCCATCCCGCTGACGAGCTGGGACGCGATGTACAGGTAGGGGTTCGCGGCAGGCTCGCCCGAGCGGTTCTCCAGCCGCGTCGCGGGGTCGCCAGGGCCTCCGACGGCGCGGATCATGGCGCCCTTGTTGTCGATGCCCCACGCGATCCGGTCGGGCGCGAGCGAGTACGGCTGGTAGCGCTTGTAGCCGTTCACGGTCGGCGTCGTGAAGGCGGCCGCGGCGAGCGCGTGCGCGAGCAACCCGGCCAGGTAGCCGGCCCCGACGAGCGAGAGCGTCGCGCCGGGCGCGTCGGGGACGAACGCTCCGACGCCCGTCGCGAGGTCGTGGAGCGACTGGTGCAGATGCCACCCGGTCGAGGCCCCCTCGGCGCCCTGCGGCCGGGACATGAACGTGGCGTGGTAGCCGAGGCCGGCGCTGATGCGGCGCACGGCGGTGCGGCACAGGACGATCGCGTCCGCGACCTCGGCGGCGTCACCCGCCTCCATCGTCAGCTCGAACTGACTCGTCCCGAACTCCAGCTCGATCGAGCGCAGCGGCAGGTCGAGCAGCGTCAGGCCGCGGTAGAGGGCGTCCACGAGCGGCTGCATCGTGTCGAGGCCCTCGTCGTGCAGCAGCTGCGCGCCACGGGTGGTGGGCAGGGCGGCCGACGCGGCGCCGGGCCGCCCTGGACCACTGACGTGCTCGGGACCGACCCCGGCGGCCACGTCGCGAAACACGTGGAACTCCAGTTCGGCGCCCACCGTCATGCCGTAGCCGCGGGCGGCGAGCGTCGCGAGCGCGCCGCGCAGGATCGACCGTGTGCAGAACGGGACCGGCGCGCCGTCGGGGAACCGCACGTCGCACAGGAGCATCGCGGTCCTGTCGGTCCACGGCAGAACGCGGAAGGTCGTCGGGTCGGGGACGAGCACGATGTCGCCCGCTCCGCTGAATCCATCGACGCCCACGCCGGTGTCGGCCGCGAAGACCGAGAAGACCGACTGTCCTGAGGTGTCCTTCAGCAGCAGGGAACTCGGCGCCGTGACGCCGGACCGCAGCGCGGCCGACACCGCGGCCCGAGCGAGCGTCTTGCCGCGCAGGATGCCGTGCTGATCGACGAACGAGAACCGCACCATCTCGATGCCGAGCTCGTCGATGACGCGACGCATCTGGCCGGCCGCCGCGTACTGGGCCTCACTCCACAGGTCGTGCCGGTCGATGAAGCCGCCTCGCTCCTCCCGCAGCATCGGCCGGGCCGACACGCCCCCGCCGGCCGCCGCGACGGACCGCTCGTCCGCGTTGCGCTCACGCATCGGCCGGGGTCTCCGCCCGCGCCGTCCCGGCGGCCCATGGCGAGTCGCGCCGCCGCTCCCGCTCACGCTCGACCCACCGCGTCTGCCACACGTCGTTGGCGGCGACCGTGTCGACGGCGAGCGGTCCGGTCAGGGCCGCCGCCTCCGCCTCGCTGACCGGGTGCGCGGGCGTCCTGGCGCCCGCGGCGAAGGCGTCGATGGCTCGCAGGAGCAGGCGGCGGTTCGCCGTGACGGCGCGGTCGGAGACGCCGAGACGCTCGACCGTGCGGTCCTGGATGGGGCCCATGCTCTCGACCGCCCACTGGTCGTGGACGTTGATGTCGAGGCCCATCCCGGTGTAGGTGAGCTCCTGCTGCTCCCGCGGGTCGAAGCCCCAGTCGTTCCCGCGGTTCCGCAGCGGCCGGTAGTCCGGGAGGCTCACGCCCTCCAGCCGCTGCTGGAGCAGGGTGTCCTTGTCGGTCCGCTCGGCGAAGTCGTACCAGATCATGTACCAGTAGTGGTTCTCGTCGTCGATCGGCACGTGCCACTGGGTGAAGACCTTGGAGTTGCCGAAGGGCACCACGAAGGCGTTCGGGAAGAGCAGGTTCGTCACGCGGACGTGCCTGACGTCCTCCGTCAACTGCCGCAGCGCGAAGACACGCAGGCCGTGGTCGGCGCTCTCCACCTCGATGTCCGGGCGGTGGTTCTCGCCGACGAGCATCGAGAGCTTCCTGCCGGTGCCCTCGACCTCCTCGCTGAACTGCTGGCCGTAGACCTCGCGCGGGTCCTCCTGGAGGAAGCGGTGCAGGAACGAGACGTGGCTCGGGTCGATGCCGCCCTCCAGGCCCTGCAGCCAGTTGCACTCCCACCGGCCCTTGAAGGCGAAGGTGTACTCCTCCGGCGCGACGAAGCAGTCGTAGTGGGGAAAGGGCGGCGGGTCGCCCGCCCCCAGGTAGGCGAAGACGATCCCGTTCTTCTCGACACACGGGTAGTTGGCGATCCGGATCTTGCCGAGGAACTGGCTGTGCTCCGGCTCGGCCGGCTGTTCGACGCAGCGCCCTTCGCCGTCGTAGAGCCAGCCGTGGTAGAGGCAACGGATGCCCTCGTCCTCAAGCCGCCCATAGGACAGGTCGACGCCCCGGTGGGCGCAGAACCGGCTGATCAGCCCCCAGCCGCCGGGCTTCCGGAACAGCACGAGGTCCTCACCGAGCAACCGGATCGCCTTGACCGGGCGTTCGCTCGGCATCTCGGAGACGAGCGCCGCGGGCTGCCAGTAGGAGCGGAGCAGTGCGCCGAGCGGCGTGCCGGCGCCCGAGCGGGTGATCTTGTCGTTGTCTTCCTGCTTCAGCATGACGCGCGACTCCCTCGCTTCCCATCTCCGATTCAGTATCCCAAATTCAGCTTATTGTATCCAACCAGTCGAGGACGAGCAACGGACCAGCGGCTCGGGAGACGCAGACCATCAGGCAGTCGTTGCGCGCACGTTCCTGCGGCGTGAGCACGAGGTCTCGGTGGTCGACGTCGCCCTCCAGCACGCGGGTCTCACAGCTGCCGCAGATGCCCTCCTCGCAGTCCGAGAGCACGTCGACCCCCGACTCCCGCACGACCTCGAGCAGCGTCCGCTCGGGCGGCACCTCGAGCTCGACGCCCGACCGCGCCAGGCGGACGACGAAGGCGCCGCCGGGCTCGTACGCCGTGGTCGGCGCCGAGAAGTACTCGCACCGCAACCGCCCGCCGTCGGGGATCAGCTCGCGGAGCGCCCTCAGCATGCGCTCGGGCCCGCAGGCGTAGACGAGCGCGTCGGGGCGGGCCGCGACCTCGCGCGAGAGGTCGGCGCGGCGCTCCTCGTCACGCGCGACGACGGCCACGTCGCCACCGAGCGCCGCGAGTTCGTCGAGGAACGGCATCCGCGCACGCGACGCGCCCAGGTACAGCAGCCGCCAGCGCGCTCCCTCCGCCACGGCGCGGCGCACCATGGGCAGGAGCGGCGTGATGCCGATGCCGCCGGCGATGAACAGGAACTCCCGCGCGTTCTCGAGGGCGAAGTGGTTGCGGGGACCGCGCAGGTTCACGACGTGCCCGGGGCGAAGCGCCTCGTGCACGTGGCGCGACCCGCCCCGGCTCGGATGCTCCCGCAGCACGGCGACGCGGTAGCGAGGCGCGTCGGGATCGCCGCACAGTGAGTACTGGCGCACCGGCGTCCCGGGGGCCACCAGGTCGATGTGCGCGCCCGGCTCCCACCGGGGCAACCGTCCGCTGATCGCCTCCAGCTCCGCCGAGAGCACGCCCTCGGCCTCGATCGTCATCGACCGCACGCGGACGGGCAGCCCGGGAGCCTCGGCCCGAGGTGGCATCTGCGGCTCCTAGTGGCAGCCGTGGTGGGGGGCGTGCCCCCGCGCACCGTCCGTGGCCGGCGCCGGGGAGGCGTGGCAGTGCGCGGCGGGCTGTGACGGCGGGACGTCGAGTGACGGATTGCGGTCGAAGAACCCGTCCGGCTCCAGCCGCAGCCCGATGCGCTGCACGGGCATGATCGGCCAGTCCTCGGGGCGCGCGTAGTGGTGCGAGGCGATGACGGGCCACAGCACCAGCTGGGCCCCGTCGAGCGGGCGGTCGGCGAGCTGCCACGCCGTGATGCCGTCCTCCCCCAGGGGCGCCTGGTTCGGGTACTCCCCCGCGATGAACCGTTCCGCCGGGTCGTACGCCGTCGCCCACAGGTGCTTCGCGATGAAGGGCGCCTTGCGTTCGACGACGCTGCCTGGCCGCGCGAACAGGCGTGTCGTGTTCGGCAGCGCGAGCCGGAACGAGGTGGGATCGCCGAAGCGGTTGGTGCGCTCCGTGCTCTCGACGCGCCAGTGCACGGCCCGCGACGGGTCGTTCGCGCGGGCGGCGGCCCGCTCGGAGGGGATGACGGTCGGCACCATGCGGCACGCGTTGCCGTAGGGGTTGAGCTCCTCGTCCTGCTCGGCCTCGGCGTGCACCTCGACGAGGCGGTTGAGCGGGCCGTCGACCGCCGTGTCCAGACGGATCGCGAAGTAGTGCTGGTGCGTCGGCGCCTGCACGTTGGGGCTCACCAGTCGGCCGAACGGCGGCGTCTCGCCGTCGGCGATGCCCGACACCGAGAGGATGCCCGTGAGCTTGACCTCGAGTTCGATCGAGCCGTCCTGGTAGAGGGACCAGTAGAAGCCGTAGTCGTAGTTCGCGACCGTCGCGAAGAAGGAGATGACCAGCCGCCGCGAGCGGCGGACGTCGGCCTCGCCGGTACGCGTGTTGACGTGCTTCCAGAGGACGGAGAAGTCCTCCTCGTGCATGCAGACGCCGTTGGTGATCGTCTTGACCTCGCCGAGGCCGTCAAGCACGTGCGCGTCGAAGTAGCGGATCTCCCCGAGGCAGTCGCAGCCCAGTTCCAGCGACGCGGTGAGCGGACCGGCCCCGTACTCGCCCCAGTCGAAGAAGTTCTTGCGGTAGGCCGTCGGGTCGGAGTCGAGGTACGGGACGTACATCTCGTTGACGGCGGCGCGCCGCAGCACCGGGCGCACCGTGTCACCGTCGCGATAGACGAGGTCGTGCAGCACGAGCCCCTCGCGGTGCGTGAAGCCGACGCGGAACGACCAGTTCTGCCAGCTGACCTCGTGACCGTCCACCGTGAAGCCCGGGCCCTGGGGCTGCGTGATCTCCAGCGGACTGACCTCGCGGTCCGGACCCCACGTGCCCGAGCGGTACACGCCGGTCTCGCTCGCCATCGGGACCACGCCGTGGTCCTCGATCCGGACGATGTCGAGCGTCTCGAGATCGAGGAGGGGTACGAGCCCGGCGACCGGGCGCGCGTAGCCGTTGTCGTCCTCCGACTCACGGTGCCACACCGTGCCCCACGACAGGCGTCGGTCGGCGAGGTCCTCGGGCTCGAAGCCCGTGATGGACTCCGGGTCGACCCACACCAGGGAGGTGTCGGTGATCCCGCGCTTGGCCAGTGCCTCCTTGAGCAGGGGGTGGTCGCGGGCCGCCCGCGCGACCAGCCGGGCCTCCTCGGAGGAGACGCCGGGCCGCTTGGCGTCCACGGACCGCCACGCCGCCAGGGACGCGGGACGGTCGGAGCCGGCCGTCCAGGCGGTGACCTCCCAGGCCTCGTGCGCGTCGGGGTTCATGACGACGAGCCGCACGGGGCGGCCCTGGCCCGGGGCGAGACCGCGGGCGAGCCCCTCCTCGACGGCGATCCCCCAGAAGCGGGGACGTGCGCCGATGCGTTCGTCCTGCCGCACGAGGGCCACGACGCCGGCGATCTCCTCCGGGGTGAGCGGGTCGCTCCACAGCCGTGTGGCGGTCATTTCTCCTCCTTGGTGGTGGCGCGCTCAGGGCGAGACGACGACGCCCGCGCCGTCGGCGCGGGGGTCGCTCGCCGCCTCGAACGTGACTCCGGTGGGTCCCGTGCGTCGTCGCACGACCTGGACGTGCCCGGCGGCGTCGGCCCGAGCGGGGTACCGGGCGACCGGCAGGCCGGCCGTCCGCGCGGCCGCGACGATCTCGTCGCCCACGCCCGGCTCGGCGACGAGCGTGAGCTCCGCGTGGCCCAGGTCGACGTCGCCGACCACCCAGCGCGGGCGGGCCAGAACGTCGGCCAGCGGCCGGACCACGTCCGTCATCGCGGGCACGAGCTGAGCCAGGATCCAGGGTTGGGCCCGCCCGCCCTGGCAGCCGACGACGACCGTGGCCTCGTCGGAGTGGACGATGACGGGACACAGCGTGTGCGGGGGCCGCGCCCCGCGCCCGAGACGCGCGGGCGAGGCGGGGTCGAGGCTGAACGCCGCGCCGCGATTGTGCAGCACGATACCGGTCTCGGGGTCGAGCAGCCCGGCCCCGAAGCTCTGGAAGACACTCTGGACGATCGTGACGCTCCAGCCGGCGTCGTCGCTCGCCGTCACCGCGGCCGTGTCGCCGGTGGCGCGCGGTTCGAGCCGGTGAACCGTGGGCACCGCGTCGAGCCGCAGCAGGGCCTCGAGGTCGCCGCCGCCCGAGCGCGGGTCGCCGAGGTGCGCGGCCCGTGCCGCGACGCCGGCCAGGCTGGCTTCGAGCACGCGCACCGGGTCCGGCTCGCCGGCCGCGCCGGCCGCGCCGGTCGCGGATCGCGCAACGCCCAGGAGCACCGGTCCGACGGAGGGCGGCGGTGCCACCGACCAGGAGCGCCCGGCGATCTCGCGGGTCACGGCGGGGGACGTCTCGGGCCGGTAGTGGGCGAAGTCCGCGAGCGTGTGCGTACCGCCCCGAGCGCGGAGCATCGCGACGACGGCCCGCGCGGTCTCGCCCTCGTACGCGTCGCGCGGATCGCCGGCGAGCCGTCGCAGCGTCGCCGCGAGCGCCGGCTGGCGCAGCAGCGACCCGCGCCGCAGGAGATCCCGCTCGGGCGCGAAGACCGCACGCAGTCCCGGGTCGGCTTCGACCGCCTCGCGGCGGGCGTCGAGCGCCCGCTCCAGGCCCGCGCTCACCCGGGTGCCGGCCTCGGCCGTGATCGCCGCGCCGCGGAAGGCCGCGCCGAGCGGCAGGAGGGCGCCGACGCGTTCCAGCTCGAGCCAGCCGGCGACGATCCCGGGCACGGTCACGGTGTGCGGGCCCTGCCGGGGCATGGCCGGCCACGTGGCCGACACCCGGTCGATCCCCCGTGGCGCGGTGCCCGCCGCGACGACGGCCGTCGTCGCTCCCGCGGGCGAACGGACCAGCGCGACGAGGTCGCCGCCGAGCGCGCACTGGTGGGGGTAGACGACGGTGAGCATGACGGCGGCGGCGAGTGCCGCGTCGAGCGCGTTGCCGCCCGCCGCGACGGCGCGCTCGCCGGCGGCGATCGCCTCGTGGTGGGGTGCTGCGAGGGCGACGGTCACGTCACAGTCCCCGCCGTGCCGTCGAGACGAAGTCGAGGTCGCCCCGGTGGACGCCGTCACACAGGTCCGCGACCGCGTCGCCGACGGCCGGCCCGAACTTGAAGCCGTGCCCGGAGCAGGCCGCCACGACGACGACCGCGGGAGCGTCGGCGAGCGGGCCGATGACGAACCGTCTGTCCTCCGTCATCGTGTAGAGGCAGGAGGTGGCCTCGACCGGCGTCGTGTCGAGGCCCGGCACGTAGGACTCCAGGAGTGCGCGCAACTCGGCGGTCTCCCGGGGGCTCGGCGGGGCGGCCGGCTCCTCCGGATCCCAGCTCAGGCCCACGTCGACGCCGACCTTCACCCCGTTGCCGCACGCGTCGGGGATACCGAACACGAGGCCCTCCGGGCGGTCCACGGAGAACGCGCCGAGGCTCGGCGGCATGCCTGCCCGCTGGCCGGAGGGCACCGTCACCGTGAGGATCCGCCAGACGTCAAGCCAGGGCGCCAACGACGGCACGAGCGCACCGGTCCAACTGCCGGCGGCGATCACGAGGCGGGCCGCCGACAGCACACCCTCGTCCGTCGCGACACGGACGCCCGTCGGCGTCGACTCCCATCCGCGCACGTGCACACCGTGCCGCAGCTCCGCCCCGTGTGCCGCGGCCACGCCGCGCAGTGCCCTGAGCGCGCGTGCGGCCTCGATGACGCCGGCGCCAGGGTCGTAGACGCCCCCGTAGCCCTCCGGCACGGCGAGTCCCGGCATGCGGCGCGCCAGTTCGTCCGGATCGTCGACGACGACACAGCCGGGCCCCTGCAGCCCCGACGTGCCGCGGTGCGCGTAGAGCCCGGCCGTGCGGTGCACGAGCCGTTCTCCGGACTCGGCCTCGAGCGCGGCCCAGGCCGCGAAGGCGCGATCGACGAAGTCGTTCCACACCGGTCTTGGGTAGGCACGGCGGATCATGCGGGTCGTGCCGTGCGAGGATCCCCGGTCGTGCCCTGGCGGGAAGCGGTCGAGCGCGATCACGCGGCGCCCACGGCGCGCGAGGCTGGCGGCGGCGGCGCTGCCGTGAACGCCGAGGCCGATGACGATGACGTCTGTCTGGTCCGCGTCGCGCGTCATCGGCTCGCCCGCCCGTCGCGGCCCGCGGCGACCGCGCGTACGCCGTCGACGAGCGCGCCGAGGTCCTTGTCGTCGTTGTAGACGTGGACCGATGCCCGCACGACCGAGGGCAGCGCACGTGCGCCGAGGTCCCACTGGCCGTGTGTCGCGGGGACGGAGACGACCCGGACGTTCCGCGACGCGGCGAGTGCCTCGACGACCACGCGGGAGTCCACGTCGTCGACGACGAAGGTCACGATCGCGGACGCCGCGCCCTCCGGGTCGGCGATCGTCACGCCGGGGATGTCCGCGAGGGCGGACCGCAGCAGCCGCGCACGCGCCAACAGCCATCGCTCGGTGCTCTCCGGCGAGCGCGCGATGGTCTCGCGGAGCGCCACGCCGAGGCCGAGACGGGCGGCGACGGGGCTCTCCCACGACTCGAACCGCCGCGCGTCCGGGCTGAGCTCCCAGCCCGACGGCGACACCCACTGCGCTCCGCGCACATCCGGCGCCGTCGGTGTCAGCCGCTCCAGGAGCGACTCCCGGACGTAGGCGAAGCCGGTGCCGCGCGGGCCGCGGAGGAACTTGCGGCCGGTCGTCACGAGCGCGTCGCACCCGATGGCCTCGACGTCGACGTTCAGGTGCCCCACGGACTGCGTCGCGTCGAGGATGTAGGTGGCTCCGTGGCGGCGGGCGATCCGGCCGATGCCCTCGGCGGGCTCGACGGACCCCGACGACGTGGGGATGTGCGAGACCGAGACGATCGACGGCCGCCCGTCCGCCAGCAGGGCCTCGAGCGCGCCGAGGTCGACCCGCCGCGTGTCGTCGACGGGCGCGACGACGAGGTCGACATCGTGCTCCCGAGCGATCGTCATGAGGTGCATCGCGTGGCTGACGTAGGTCGTACTCGACGCGACGACGCGTTGGCCCCGCGCCGGCCGAAGTGCGTCGACGAGCACCCGAAGGCCCGTCGACGCGCTGTCGAAGAGGGCGATTTCGCGAGGCCGGGCGCCGATGAGTGTCGCCGCCGCCGCGTAGACGTCCTCGCCGCGCTCACGGGTTGCCGCCGACGCCTCGTAGCCGCCGTACCGCTCCTCAAGGCGCAGGTGGTCGACGACGGCCGCCGTGACGCCGCGCGATGGCAACGCGGCGCCCGCGGCGTTGAAGTGGTGCGAAAGACCCGCACCGGAGGTACGCGCGCGCTCGGCGTCGACGTCGATCTCCGCCCCTGCGCCGAGGGCGGCGCCAGGTGCCGCATCGATCGAATCCATCTCGCAACACCCTTCCCGTTAGGATCCAAGACTAGCATAAGTGGATCCAATCTGGCGGCACACCAGTCCGCGCGGCAGGATGTCAGGTGATGGGGCAGGCGTCGGAACTCGGCCGTCACCGGTCACCACCGGAGCCCGATCGCCGTGGCTCGCACGGCGATTGGGACCCGACGGGTGGGAAACAGGCTCGGTTCAACCGCGGAAGACCGTGGACGAGCGCTTCTCGTACCACTCGGCCAGCTGATCACCGGCCTGGACGACGTGCTCACGCATCGCGGCCGCCGCGGCCTCGGCTTCTCCCGCGGCGAGCGCGGCGACGATCCGCTCGTGTTCGCGGAAGTTCTCGTCGCGATGACGCGCGTCGTTCACGATGAGCTGGGCCGAGACGTTGCGCGGAAAGGTCTCGTTGATGTCGTTGACCACCCTGGCCAGGCGGGCGTTGCCCGAGATGTCGGCGATCAGGGTGTGGAAGCGGTCGTTGTCCCGCTGACTGGTCGGGAGGCTGACCGGCTTCCCCCTGCTCTCGGCGAGAGAGTGGTCGTACATCTCCTGATTGGCCCGGCGCAGCTCCTCCAGTTGCTCGCCGGTGACCCGACTGACGGCCCGCGCGGCGGCGAGCGCCTCGAGCTCCGCCCGCACCTCGTACGCCTCGCGCACCTCCCAGGGCGCGGGAACGCGCACGACGGCACCGCGGTTGGGGAGCACCTCGATGAGGCCACCGCTCTGCAACTGGCGCAGCGCCTCGCGCACGGGTGTCCTGCTGACGCCGAAGTCGGCGGCCAACTCGGCCTGGCGCAACTGCGCGCCGATCGGGATCCTGCCGGACATGATCCGATCGCGGATGCGGCTCGCGAGGTCGTCGACGAGCGCACGACCACTCTTCTCCTCCACGTTCAGGCCGGCGGTGTCTACCATCCGCGGACTCGCTCCCTTCGTCGCTCGCATGGCTTGGGCACGGCAGCAGGACGGATCGGGTCAGGGACCCGGTGATACTCCGTCCGGCCACGAGGAAAGCCTAGCGAATCCGAAATCACACGTCTTGGATCCATGCGTCGGCGACGTTCGGCAGGGCGGGGTGGCGCTCGCCGGCACGGTCCGCCGATGAGCCCTTCGCGCGCGGGGCGTCGGGGTAGGCGCTGAGGGCGTCGGCGGCGGAAGCGGTGATCCCCGGGACGCGGGCCTCCTCGACACCGAGAAGCCGCAGAGTGCCCCGCACCACGGATGCCGCGTAGCGGGCCCGACTCTCCTCCCCGCCCCACTGGCGTTGTGACACCGCCGCCTCGACGAGGGCGAAGACGAGATCCAGGTCGTGGGCGAGGGTCTCCACCCGGTCGGGCGGGTGCAGGGCGTCCAACGCCGCCCGGCCGAACCGGCGATAGGTGTCGCGCAGGGTCGCCTGGGCCGAGTGGGTGGCCTCGAAGTCGTCCGAGACGAGCCCGGGCAGGTGGTAGAGCACGTGGAGATTGAGCCGGTCCCGCAGCAGGGTGTCGAGGTCGTAGCGGACGAGCGCGCACAGCCGGACCTCGGGGGTGAGGTCCTGCGCCTCGAGCCACCGCGCGCAGCCGAGTGCCGGCGTCACGGTGCTGGACAGCAGGGATGTGAGGATCGCCCGCTTGTCGGCGAAGTGGTAGTACAGAGTCGCCTGCTTGATGCCGACGGAGTCGGCGATCTGCCGGGTGCTCGTCGCCTCGTACCCCTGTGTGCCGAACAGGTTGGACGCGGCCTGCAGGATCTCCTCGCGTGTGCTGAGGCCGTTCTGCCGCTTCGGCGCGGCGCGCGGGCGTCCGGGCCTACGGCGCCGCTGGCCCGCCGCCGGGCGTTCCTGGGGCTCCGGGTCGGTCACGCGGCCCGCCTCACGTCCTGCTGGGAGAACGGGTCGAGGCGCCGGGTGTCCTTGACGATCCGGCCGCCGAGCAGGACCGTCTCCACGGCGTTGGGATCGCCCAGTGCCGCGATGTCGCCCAGCGGGTCCACACGCGTGATCAGCAGGTCGGCGCGCAGCCCTTCGCTGACCGTCCCCACCTCGTCGTCGACCCGGCACATGCGGGCGGCGACACCGGTCCCCGCGGCGATCGCGTCGAGGGGGTCGAGCCCCAGCCGGACCAGCAGTTCCAGCTCCCGCAGGTTCCGCCCGTGCGGGGCGATGCCGGCATCGGTGCCCAGGGCGACGGACACGCCGCTGGTCAGCGCGATCCGCAGGCGCTCCAGGGCGGTTTCCTGGAGTCCGCGACGCTTCTCCACCGCCCAGGGGGCGCCGTCGTGACGCACCGGCCGGGTCAGGGTGGCGAGCGTGGGCACGAGGTAGGTCCCGCGCTCGCCCATCTCGTCGAGCGTCGCGTCGTCCACCAGGTAGCCGTGCTCGACGCTGCGCACCCCGGCGCGTACGGCGGCGGCGATTCCGGCAGTGCCCTGGGCGTGGGCGGCGACGCCCACCACGCCGTGTCGGGCGGCCTCCTCGACGACGGCCCGCAACTCGGCCTCGGTCAGACCGCCGGTCTCCGGGGCGCTGCGCGGGCTGCCCATCCCCCCGGTGGCGGCGACCTTGATCCAGTCGGCGCCCTGGCGTACGACCTCCCGGGTCGCCCTGACGAACTCGGCAGGCGAGTCGGCCACCACACCGGCGCCCGGACCGGTGTCCAGGGGGGTGCCGTCGATGGCCCGCCAATCGCCGTGCCCGCCCGTGATGCTGAGGATCCGCAGGGCCACCTGGAGGCGCGGACCGCGTACGTAACCGGCCTCCACGGCTTCCCGGAACCCCGAGTCCGCCCCGGCGAGGTCGCGCGCGGTGGTGACGCCCGCGTCGAGCGTGGCGGACAGGGCCGGCACCGAGCGCAACGTGAGCAGGCTCTCCGGAGCGAGCACGGTGTCGAAGGGGGTGCCGTCGGGGCGGGCGCTCACGTGGACGTGGCAGTCGAAGAACCCGGGCAGCACGGTCATCCCGGCGGCGTCGAGGGTGCGCAGCCGCTCGGGATCGGGGCGGGCGGGCAGCTCGAGCGTGCCGGTGGGCGCGATCGCCTCGATGCGTCCCCCCGCCACCAGGACGTCGGTGCGGAGTCGCGCCGGAGCCCCGGTGCCGTCGATGACGGTGGCGTCCCGCACCAGGAGCGCGGGGCCCGGGTCGTGCTCGGCCTGCGGCATTTTCCCTCCCGGAATCTGTGGCGACGATGCGCGAGCGCGCCGGGACAGTCGGTGGCGTCGCGTCGTCGTGATCACCGTA
The DNA here is from genome assembly GCF_054783955.1 of Streptomyces mayteni. Classification (NCBI taxonomy): domain Bacteria; kingdom Bacillati; phylum Actinomycetota; class Actinomycetes; order Kitasatosporales; family Streptomycetaceae; genus Streptomyces; species Streptomyces mayteni. The sequence continues at coordinate 43,257 of NZ_BAAGPR010000020.1, forward strand.
CCAACAGGGCCCCGGGGTTTCTATCGTCGACAGAATTTACGCCCCGGCAACGAGGGACAACCCGGCGGAAACCTCCTCCGCGCACCTCCGGGCCTAGGTTTCGGTCACCGACAGGAACCCTCCGCCCCCTCCTTCGTCTGCTCTTCCTCATCGAGAGGTCTCCCGATGCGATCCAGCTTTCGACTCGGCCTGGCGGCCGTCGCGGCCGCCGCACTGGCTCTCACCGGATGCGCCGCCGACCGGCCTGGCGCGTCGGGTGGCGGCGGTGACGTCTTCACCGCGGCGATCGTGCAGACCTACACGACGCCCCCCGACCCCGACGTCAACTACGACGGCCCCGGCCTCAACATCATCCAGAACGCCTACGAGGGCCTGGTGAAGTACCAGGACGGCGTGGACGAGGCGGACGTCGTGCCGTCGCTGGCCACCGACTGGACGGTGTCGGAGGACGGCCTCACCTACGCGTTCGCCCTGCGCGATGACGTCACGTTCCACGACGGCACCCCGCTGACCTCCGCCGCCGTCGCGGCCTCGGTCGAGCGCCGAGCCCAGGTGGACGGCGGCCCCGCCTACATGACCGCGGACGTCGTCGATGTCGCCACCCCGGATGACCACACCGCCGTCCTCACCCTCGCCGCGCCGAACTCCGCCTTCCTGGACTACCTCGCCTCGCCGTTCGGCCTCAAGATCATCAGCCCCACGGTGCTGGACGAACAGGCCGGCGACGACTTCGCGCAGGCGTACCTCACCGCGCACGACGCCGGCACCGGTCCCTACGAACTGACCGCGGCCGAGACCGGCGTGCGCTACGAGCTCACCGCGTACGACGACTACTGGGGCGACGCACCGGCCTTCACCACGGTCCAGCTCAAGATCTCGGAGAACGCGTCCGCCACCCAACTCGAACTCGAACGCGGTGAGATCGACGCCATCCTCGGCAATCTCAACAAGTCCGCCTTCGAGTCGTACGCCGACAGCGAGGACGTCGAGACCAGCACCTTCCCCAACTTCACGACACAGATGGTCTACGCGAACCCGGAGTCCGAGATCTTCACCACCCCGGAGGACCGCGCGTCGCTGTACTCCGGGATCGACACCGAAGGCATCGTCTCCGCCGCCATGGGCAGCCTGGAGGAGCCGACGACCCAGCTGTTCCCGCAGGGCATGCTGGACGCCGGACTCGACGACCAGGGCATCGCCCACGACGAGGGCGCGCTGGAACGGATCGCGGCGTCCGGAATCGCCGACGGGAGAACCGTCCGGATCGGTTACGCCGGCAGCAGCGCCGACGGCAGGGCCGTGGCCGAGGAGCTCGGCGCCCGGCTGAGCAGTGCGGGGCTGCCGGCCGAGGCCGTGGCCTACGCGGCCGGCACCATCTACACCCTGGCCGACGACCTCGCCGCCGCACCGGACCTGGCGGTCCTCTCGGTCTTCCCCGACGCCGGCCACCCCGACTCGTGGGCCCGCATCATCTACACCCCGGGCGGCGGTCTCGACCTCTTCGGCGCCGAGGTCGACGGGCTCGACGCGGCCCTCGACGACGCCCTCGGCACGACGGACATATCCGCCTACGGCCCCATCGCCCAGTCGGTCGTCGACTCCCGCCACTGGTTCTCGATCGGATCGCTCAACACGACGCTCCTGACCACCCCGGACATCACCGGAACGCGGGAGGCGCAGAACCTGCTCGAGTACAACGTGCTGCACTTCGCGGCCCTGGACCGCGCGTAGCCCGACGAGGACAGGACGAGGAGCAGACCCGTCATGACACCACGCGAACCCGCCGTCCCGCCCCCGGGGAGCACTGCCGCCAGCACTCCCGGCCAGCAGTCCGTGCTGGACGTGCGTGACCTGCACGTCCGCCTCACCCGGGACCGACGCGTCGTCCACGCCGTGCGGGGTGTCAGCCTCGCCGTACGGCCCGGCGAGATCGTCGGGATGGTGGGGGAATCCGGCTCCGGCAAGAGCGTGCTCGGCCTGGCCACGATGGGTCTGCTCCCGCGGCGGTCCCGGCCGCGGGTGACCGGGACCGCCCTGATCGGCGGCACGGACATGGTCACCGCTCGCGACGCACCACGCCGCGCGGTCCGCCACAAGCACATCGGCGCGGTCTTCCAGGACCCGATGACCTCCCTCGACCCGACCATGACCATCGGCGCCCAGTTGGCCGAGGTCACGCCCGACCGCGCCACGCGCGTCCGGCTGCTCGGGGACGTGGGTGTCCCCGACCCCGCGTCGCGGCTCAGGGCGTTCCCGCACCAGCTCTCGGGCGGGCTGCGGCAGCGCGTCATGATCGCGCTCGCCGTCGCCCGCCGCCCGTCGCTGATCGTCGCCGACGAACCGACCACCGCCCTTGACGTCACCGTCCAGGCCCAGGTGCTCGACCTGCTGCTCTCGCTGCGCGACGAGGTCGGCTGCGGCGTGCTCTTCGTGACGCACGATCTGGGGGTGGCCGCCCAGATCAGCGACCGCATGGTCGTCATGCACGAGGGGCGCCTGGTCGAACAGGGCGACGTGGGGGACGTCTTCGACCGCCCGGAACATCCCTACACCCGGCGCCTGCTGCGCTCCCGAATCGACCTGGCCACCCCGCGGGACCGCCCGCTGACGCGCGGTCTTCCGCGCCCGGAGAACGTCGATGCCGAGGCGGAGCCGCCCGGCGGGACCACGGCGGAAGCGGCGGCCGTGCCCGTGACCGGACGTGCCGACGGCGCCCACGGCCGCGCCATCGGCGCGGACGGCGTGCTCGACGCCGGGCACGCGGCCCCCGCCGACCAGCACCTGCCGGAGCACTGGCCCGCGCCGGACATCGCCGACACCCACGCCGTACGGCTGCGCGGTGTGACCCGCACCTTCCGCTCCGGCCGGCTCTGGGCCCGCGACGAGACACCGGCCCTGCGCGGCGTGGACCTCGATGTCGCGCAGGGCGAGGCCGTCGCCCTGGTCGGGGAGAGCGGATGCGGCAAGTCGACGCTGCTGCGGATCGTCGCGGGCCTGGAGACCGCCACGGCCGGCCGGGTCGACGTCGCGGGCACCACGCCCCAGATGGTCTTCCAGGACGCGGGTTCCTCCCTCACTCCCTGGCTGACCGTCGGGGACATGCTCGGCGAACGCCTTGCCGCGCACCTGTCCGGCATCACCCGCGCCGCGCGCCGGGTCGCCGTGGAGGACGCCCTGCGGACGGTCGGACTCGACCCCGACGCGGCGCACGCCCGGGGGGACCAGCTCTCCGGCGGCCAGCGCCAGCGGGTCGCGATCGCCCGCGCCGTGATCGTGCCGCCCCGGGTGCTGCTGTGCGACGAACCGACCTCCGCCCTCGACGTCTCGCTCGCCGCGACCGTGCTCGACCTGCTCGGGCGGCTACGGCGCGAACTGGGCATGTCCATTCTCTTCGTCACCCACGACCTCGCCGCCGCGCGCATCATCGCCGACCGTGTCGCCGTCATGCGTGCCGGCCGGATCGTCGAGCTCGGGCCCACCGAGCAGGTGTGCTCCGCGCCCGCCGAGGAGTACACGCGCACGCTCCTGGCCGCCATCCCCGGCCCACGGCACCGCCGGTCGCCCCGCGACGCCACCGTCCCCGCAGGAGAATCCCGATGACAACGCTCGGTCCGGGAACCGGCCGCGCCGCCGCCCGACGCCGCTGGGCCGCGGTCACCGCCGTCCGCGAACGCAGCACGACCGCCGACCGGATCGCCCTCACCGCGCTGGCCCTGCTGGTCGCGGCCGCCCTCCTCGCCCCCGTCCTCGCGCCACACAGCCCCGTCCTGCGCTCCGGCGAGGCGTTCCTGCCGCCGGGCAGCGCGGGCCACCCGCTGGGCACCGACGCGCTCGGCTACGACCTGCTCTCACGTGTCCTCTACGGCATGCGGTCCAGCCTGCTCGCCGCGGCGATCGTCATCGCCTCGGGCGTGGTGATCGGAACCCTGGTCGGGGTGCTGGCCGGCGCGCTGCCGGGTTGGGTGGACAACCTCCTCATGCGCGTGACCGACCTGTTCCTCGCCCTGCCGGGACTCGTCATCGCCATGGCAGTCGCCGCGTCGCTCGGCGCGGGCTACACCAGCGCGCTCATCGGCATCGCCATCGTCTGGTGGCCCATGTACGCACGGCTGGTGCGCGGCGAGATACGCGCCTGGGCGGCCCGGCCGCACCTCGAGGCCGCCCGGCTGGCGGGCGTCCCCTGGGGACGCCGCGTCACCCGGCATCTGCTGCCCGGCGTGCGCTCCACGATCGTCGTCGCCGCCAGCCTGGACGTCGGCGGGCTCGTGGTCGCCCTCGCCTCGCTGTCCTTCATCGGCCTGAGCTCCCCCGCGCCCGCGCCCGAACTGGGGGCGATGGCCGCCCAGGGCATGCAGTACCTGCTGGAGTCCTGGTGGGTGCCCATCGTGCCCGGCATCGCGGTCACCGCCCTGGCGCTCGTCGCCAACTACGCCGGTGACGCCGTCCGCGACATGCTGCGGCGGCGGTGACAGCCATGCCACATCGGCACACTCGTCCCGGAAAGGTCTGACATGATCCTGTTCATCGTGCGTCGCACCGCGGCGATGGCCGGGGTGCTGCTCGCCCTGACCGTGGTGCTCTTCGGACTGCAGGAGGCGTCGGGCGTCGACCCGGCCAAGGCGTACGTGGGTGCCAACGCCTCCCAGGAGGCCGTGGACGCCGCCCGGCAGCGGCTGGGCCTGGACGAGCCGTTCATGAGCCGCTACCTGCACTACCTTTCGGGACTGCTCCACGGCGACCTCCAGAACTCGCTGCGCACCCGTACGCCCGTGGCCCAGGACGTCGGCGCGGCTCTGCCCGCGAGCCTCGAACTCGGCGCCTGCGTGCTGTTCGTGGCGGTGCTGCTCGGCGCGGGCTTCGCGTATGTCGCCGCGATCCGCTGGCGCGGGGCGCCCGTGCTGCGCACGGTGCTGTTCTCGGGCGCCGCGGCCCCCACCTTCCTGCTCGGCATGCTCGCGCTGCTCGTGTTCTACGGCGACCTCGGCTGGCTGCCCTCCGGCGGACGGAGCGGCTTCCCCGACTCCCCCACCGGACCCACCGGATTCCTGCTCCTCGACAGCCTGCTCGCGGTCCGGTTCGACGTCTTCTCCGACGCCCTCGCCCATCTCGTGCTGCCGGTGCTGTGCGCGGCCGTCGCGCCCGCGATGGCGATCGGCCGCGTGCTCGTCGACGGTCTTTCGGTCAACCTGGAGGCCGACCACGCCCGCACGGCCCGCGCCGCCGGTCTGTCGGAGCGCGCCGTGTTGCTGCGCCACGCGGTCCGCAACTCGCTCGGGCCGACGCTGTCGATGATCGGCATCCAGGCCGGCGCGCTCCTGGCCGGTCTGGTCGTCGTCGAGAAGATCTTCGCGTGGCCCGGTGTCGGCTCCTACCTCGACAAGTCGGTCGCGGCCAGCGACCTGCCGGGCATCACCGGCGTCGCCCTGCTCATGGGGCTGGTCTACGTCCTCGTCAACGCGGTCGTCGACATCCTGCAGGTCGTCGCGGACCGCAGGATCGCCCTCGCCTAGGCCCTGTCCTGCCGCTCTCCCCACCGAACACACCCCAACCCACCCCATGGAAGAGGACCAACGTCATGAACGTCGTCGGCAACGCTGTGTTGATCGTCGTGGACATCCAGGGCGGCGGTGTCGAACTCGCCGAATCCCGCACCGAGATCCCCCACATGCCCGGCCGTGGTGAGCGCGCGCCCCTGCAGCGCGAACTCGTCGACCGAGCTCGTGAGCGCGGCATTCCCGTCGTGTGGATCCAGGAGGTGCACAAGCCGAATCTCGTCGACATCGGCCGCGAGCTGGACGGATCCGAGGGGCCGCACTGCGTCGAGGGGTGGCCGGAGACCGAGCTCGCGCCCGGACTCGAGCCGCGCCCCGACGAGTTCCTCATCCGCAAGCGCCGCTACTCGGCGTTCTTCGGCACCGAACTGGAGATCGTGCTCAAGGCGTACAAGGCCGAGACGGTGATCCTCATCGGCGGCCTGACCGACGTCTGCGTGCACTACACCGCCGTCGACGCCCACCAGCACGACTACCGGGTCCGGGTGGTCACCGACTGCGTCGGCGGCTCCACCCAGGAGGCCCACGACGCCGCCCTGCGGGCGATCCACTACCTGCAGCGCGACGCGCTCGTCGAACAGGCTGAGGCGCTCGGCTGGTTGGCGACCGCGGCCGCCAACCCCGAGGTCGCCCGGGCCGATCGCACGCACCTGGCCGCACGGTCCGCCTGAGGACGGCCCGAGGACAGCCGGGAGAAACCGGCCCCGCCTCGGTCGGCCCCGCGAGATCGCGGCGAGGAACCGGCCGGGTCCGAGGTCGTCGACCGGCTCCGCCCCCGCGCGGCTACCGGCGTCCACGGCATCACCGCCGGCCTCCGGGATCACGTGGACCGCGGACGCGGCAGGGCCGTGGCCTGATGACATCGGCCGGCCGTGTCCGGTGGACGGTCCGGTCGGGCGTCCACCACGCCGGCTCGGACACCTCGCCCTTCATGAGGACGGCGGTCGGATCCTGTCACTCCGTCAGCAGCCGTGCGAGCGTCCGCAGCGCGGCGTCGGCGAAGGCCGGGCCGAGGAACATGACGCCGAACGGGCGCCCGGCCACCGTCTCGGCGGGCGCGGCGACCGCGCAGAGGTCGAGCAGGTTCGCGCAGTTGGTGAACCGGCCCAGCCGGGCGTTGACGCCCAGCGGGTCGGCCGCCACCTCGGCCGACGAGGGGTGGTCGGGGGCCGTGGGCAGGAGCAGGGCGTCCATCCGCTCGAACTCCCGTGCGGCGGCGGCGCGCAGCGCGTCCAGCTCCGCGAGGTCGGTGAACAGCGCGTGGGCCGGCAGCTCACGGCTGGCGGTGATGATGGCCGCCACGGTCGGGTCGAGATCGGGCGAACCCCGGTGCGCCTGGATGAAGTCTCCGACGGCCGCGTAGCGCTCGGCCACGAACGCGCCGTCGTAGAGCAGCGCCCCCGCGCGCAGAAACGCCTCGAGGTCGACGGGCACGACCGTTACGCCGGCGGCGCGCAGCCGTTCCACCGTCCGCTCGTAGGCGTCGGCCCAGCCCGGGGCCAGCTCGCCCAGCGCGGCCACGGCGGGCACGCCCAGCCGCGGCGGCCCCGACCGCGGCGTGGCCGGCGGGGCGGTGCGGGAGAGCGGATCCGCCGGGTCGGGCCCGGCCAGCACCGTCAGGGCGGTCTCGGCCGGCGCCAGGGTGCGGGCGAAGACGGTGACGCAGTCGAGGCTGCGGCAGGCGGGCACCACTCCGCGAGTGGGCACCACGCCGCGGGTCGGCTTGAGCCCGAAGACGCCGTTGAACGCTGCCGGCACCCGCCCGGATCCGGCCGTGTCGGTGCCGAGCGCCAGATCCACGAGACCCAGTGCCACGGCCACCGCCGACCCGGAGCTCGAACCGCCCGCCACCCGATCCGGATCGAACGCCGCGGCCACCGCGCCGTAGGGACTGCGGGTGCCCACCAGGCCGGTGGCGAACTGGTCGAGATTGGTCGTTCCCACCACCACGGTGCCGGCGGCCTTCAACCGTGCGACGGCGGGGGCGTCTTCGTCCGGAAGGTAGGCGTAGGAGGGACAGCCGGCGGTCGTCGGCAGCCCGGCGACGTCGATGTTGCCCTTCACCGCCGACACGGTGCCGGCCAGCGGCAGCACTTCCCCGGCGGCGCGGCGGGCGTCGACGCGTTCGGCGTCGGCGAGCGCCGCCTCCGGCGACCGCAGGTCGATCCACAGCTCGGGCCGCCCTGCCGCCGCGATCCGGCGATACGTCTCGCGGACCCGCGCCACCGCGCTCACCGGGGCTCCTCGCCGGGCCGCGGCGCGTGCACCGCGGTCTCCATCGTCGTCGCCTCCAGGGCCGGTAGGGGCCGCACGCCGGTCGCGGACCGACCGGGGCGGACGTCGCCGCGCCGGACCGCCGCGGCACCTCGCGCCTCGCCCCGGTCGCCGAGAACCGCGGCGTCGGAGTGGACCGCGACCGTGCACAGGCCGAACGCCCGGGCGGTGGTGGTGATGCGCATCGCTGTCCCACCGTGGTGGGCGACGAGCAGGCTGCCGAGGGTCATGCGGGCTCGTCCCCGGTGACCAGCATCCGCACCGGGGTGGGGTTGAAGCCGTTGCACGGATTGTTGATCTGGGGGCAGTTGGAGACCAGGACCAGGACATCGGTCTCGGCCCGCAGCGCCACCGTGAGCCCGGGCGCCGAGATGCCGTCCACGATGCCGAGGGTTCCGTCGTCCTCGACGGGCACGTTCATGAACCAGTTGACGTTGCTGACCAGGTCCTGCTTGGCCAGGCCATGGCGTGCGCCTTCGAGGAGGAAGTTCTCCACGCAGGCGTGCTGCGCCCAGGTGTGGTGGCCGTAGCGGAGGGTGTTGGATTCGCGGCTGCACGCGCCGCCGATGGTGTCGTGCCGGCCGCAGGTGTCGGCGACGACCGTCATCAGCGGGGTGTGCTCGCCGGAGAGCAGGACGCTGCCGGTGGTGAGGAAGATGTTGCCCTGGGCGTGGATGGTGTCGGGCGCGCTGTAGCGCACCGACGTGTCATGAGCGTCGTACACCAGGAAGTCAACCGCCTGGTTGCCGCCCAGGTCGGTGACGGTGAGGGTCTGCCCGGCCCGGATGACGCCCGACCATGGCGCCCGGGCGGGGACGGTGGTGTCGCTGGTGATCGTGGCGGTCATGCCATCCCCCTGGCGGTGAGGTGGTCGGTGGTGTTGAGGAACGCCCGGCGTCCTTCGGGGGTGGCATCCCACAACGGGTCGCCGGGAGCGGTGGGGCGGTCGCGCCAGGCCAGCACGCGCAGCGGGGTACAGGTGTAGGCGGGGCGCGGGTCGAGGGGGTGCGGGACATTCGCGATCAGCACGATCAGCGGCGACTCGGCGCGCAACGTCACCCTCCTCCCCCGGCCGGCTGAGCCGAGCCACTCCAGCCCTCCATCAGGGCCGACGCGGACCCCCTTGAAGAAACTGAGGCTCGGCGGGAGGTCCCGTGGACCGAGGCCGTGCTTGGCGGCGGCGAGCTTGAACAGCTCCCGGCCGGCGGGGCTGGGGCCGTGGGCCGATCCGTCGCCGTAGCGCGCCGCGTTGCGGGCCAGCGCGGAGGTGCCGCACAACGCGTCGTGCCGGCCCGAACTGTCCGCGGTCACCGAGGCCAGCACGCGGCCCTGGTCGGACAACAACAGACGCCCCGCACCGAGGTAGGCGTTCCACTGGATCTTGACCGTGTCGGCCGCGTTGAGCCGTTCCCAGGGACGGTCGGCGCAGTGCAGCAGCACGTGCGCGCAGGCGTCACCGTCGAGGTCGGTCAACTCCAGCGCGGTGCCCCGGGCGAGGACCTGGTGGCTGTAGTTGCCTCCGCCGATGGTCTCGGCCCAGGTCAGGCGGGTGGCGGACACGCCAGGCGGCGGCTCGGGCCAGTCGGTGGCCGGCACCGTCGGCATGTCGGCGGCGTGGGCGCCCTCCTGGGCTCGGGCGTGCGCGCGGGCGGCGTGCGTGGTGGCAGTCGTGGTCGGCGAGGTGGCGGCGGGGTCCGGGCCAGAAGCGGGTGCGGCCATGGCTTCTCCAGCAGGGGAGGGGATTTCTTTCGGTCGATCGATAGAAATTGGACGACGGCCACGTCTCGAAGGTGTGTGCCGAACGTTAAACGGGGGTTTCGGCGGAGACCGCGGCGTGTGCCACCACCAACGCCGAGCCGACGGACGACACACCCTGCGCGGCGTCCAAGCGCCGCCCGGCCTGGTGCGCCCCGCGCGAAAACGACTGGACGGGTCGGCCGCACGCCTCGCCTGGGCCGGGTGCGCCTGCGGACGACGGGCTCACGCCTGGCTCAAGGCCGTGGGCTGGTCGTCGCGGAAGACGACGTCTACCGGCCGGCCTCCACCCAGCCGACGAGAAGCAGCGGACCGACCACGTCGCAGGCCGCCTTCCCGTGGTGCCTCGCCAGCAGCGGCTCGGTCCCGTCCGATGCCAACGTCGTCACGCTCGCCGCGAGCACGTCGCCGAAGCCGAACAGGAACGTCAACCCGATCACCGCCCCCATGACCGACGTCACCGTCCGCAACACAAACGTGTGTCCAGCAGGAACACCGCGACCCGCACGTTCCGGCAGGCGTCCCTCCGCCATCCTGCGCAGCCCTCCACGAAGACCACTCCCCACAAACCAGCATCACCTCGACACCCGCGGCAATGGATCCCCTCACAGCGAGGCATGCCACCATCCGTCCGAGACTTCCACTCACCGGCCCCAGATCGTGCCTCACGCCATTCATCGCCTCTCACCCCACGGCAAACCGCGTCTGCCTGCTCAGGGCATGGGCGTAGTGGTCGTGTCCGACCTCGGACACACTCTCCCCCCGCAGGACCCGTTTCCAGGGCCTGCGGGGGCGGCGCCCGCCTCCGGCTGTCAGTCGGAGGCGGGCGTTTCTCATCTCCGACGTGTCCTGGCTCTTCTCCTTTCGTCGTGCGGTGCGGGACGGCCAGCCAGCGCGCAGGTACGGCCCGGTCCCGTGGATGGCTCGGACCATCCAGCGGCCGGGCCCGAACTGCTCACACACCACACCGCAACGGTCTTCGGGACCCGCACCGGTATCCCGTCGGCGGCGCGACGCGTCAGACGGTACCGAGCGATTCGCGGTAGGCGCGCCATCCGCCGAAGCCGGTGATGTCCTCGGCGCCCCCGAGTGCCCGTGGCTCGCAGCCGAACCCGACGACGTTCTCTCCGTCGGCCAGGGTGACCGAGCCGAGCGTCATGGGCGGGGGCAGCGTGCCCAGGAACGCGCCGAGGCCGGCCGGTGAGATCGACCAGAGCTCGCCCGCGATGGCCGACCCGCCGGCGCCCACCCGGACGAGACCTGGCTTCTGTGGTGTGGTGTCGAGCGCGTAGAGCCGGTATTCGTCGGCAGTCAGGACGTCCCGGGCGAACCTCGCCCCGAGCGCCACGAGTTCGCCGTTGAGCGGTTGTCCCCGCAGGTGCGCGCCGAACACTGCGACGTGCGGCCACGTTTCGGCGTACGGCTCCGCCGGGACACCGAGGAACCGGGCGGCGGCGTCGACCGCGAGCTGGTCGTCGAAGGCCCTGGCGATGAAGGTGACGCCGAACTCGCCGTGGTCCGTCGACGCCGCCGGCACCGAGGCCGCGGACATGTCGAGCAGGTTGACGAAGTTCGTGAAGGTTCCCATGCGCGCGTTGAGCGCGACGGGGTCCGCCCGTACGGCGGCGATCGTCGGATGCGCGGGGGCCGTCGGCACCACGAGGCACTCGCACCCGGCGAGCAGCTCACGGGCGAGCACCGCGACGCGGTCGAGTTCCGCCCGGTCGCGTACGTACTCCCAGCCGGCGACGTCCCGGGCGCCGCGCACGATGCCGGCGACCGTCGGATCGAGGCCGGCGGCGGCGTCGCCGGACGCACGCTCGACGTGTTCCCCGGCCGCGTGGAACCGCCCCGCGACGATGGCGCCCTCGTAGAGCAGTCTCGCCGCGCCCAGCAGCGGCGCTATCTTGACGGGGCGGAGTTCGGCGTGCTCGGCGAGCCGGTCGAGGGCGTCCCGCCAGGCCGCGAGCGCGAACGGTTCGAGCGAGGCGAGATCGTCGTCGGTCGGGACGCCGAGCACGGGACGTGGCGAGCCGGCGAGCCGGACGTCCGGCGGCCAGTCGCGGGAGAGGGGATCGGTGGCGTCGGGACCGGTCATGGTGCGCGCCGCGCGGACCGCGGTGGACAGTTCCTGAGCGAACACGGTGATCGTGTCGTACGGGCGGCAGGCGGGCATCATGCCCGTGGCCGAGACGAGTCCGAGGGTCGGTTTGATGCCGACGATGCCGTTGAGCGCCGCGGGGACGCGACCGGAGCCCGCGGTGTCCGTGCCGAGGGCGATGTCGACGACGCCGAGCGCCACGGCCACCGCCGAACCGGAGCTCGATCCGCCGGAGATCAACTCGGGACGCCGCGCGTTGCGCACCGCTCCGTACGGGCTGCGGGTGCCGACGAGACCGGTGGCGAACTGGTCGAGGTTCGTCTTGCCGATCACGACCGCGCCGGCCGCGCGGAGTCGTGACACGGCGGTGGCGTCCGCCTCGGCCGGACGGGAGGCGCCGGGGAACGCGCCGGTCGTGGGCAGGCCGGCGACGTCGATGTTGTCCTTCACGGCGAGCACGACGCCGTGCAGTGGCGGCGTCTCCCCCGCCGCCGCGCGGGCGTCGAGGAGTTCGGCCTCTCGCTCGGCGTCCGCCTGGTCGCGTAGGGAGATCCACACCTCCGGCCGCTCGACCTCGGCAAGTCGTCGATAGGCGCGTCGCACGCGCTCGACGCTCGGTCCCATGTTCGTCGCTCCCGTCTGTCTCCGGTGTCGTCGCTCAGCGCGCGTCGTGCGCTCTGACGACCTCGATGCCCCTGCCCTCGAGGGCCGTCAGCGTCTCGTGCCCGCCGCGCGCGTCCGTCACGACCGTGGTAACCGCGTCGAGCGAGCTGACCGGGGAGAAGGACTGCGCGCCGAGGTGCCGGCTCTCGGCGAGCACGACGACGCGGTCGGCCGCCGTGACCATGGCGGCCTTGAGCCGGGCGTCGCCCTCGTTGTAGTCGGTCATCACGTTGGTCTCGACGTTTATGCCGGCGACACCGACGATCGCGACGTCCCAGCGGCGCGCTCGGAAGAACTGCTCGGCCGCCGATCCGTGCAGGCTCAGCTCGGCTGGCTTGAGGTCACCGCCCGGCACCATCACCCGGATGTCGGGGTCCTGCCCGAGCACTTCGAGAACCTGCACGCTGGTCGGCGCGGCGAGCACCTGGAGGTGCCGCCGCCGCATCTCGAGCGCGATGTAGTAGGCCTTGGTGCCGAAATCGATCGCCACGTTGGCGCCGCGCGGGATGAGGTCGACGATCGCGCTGGCGATGGCCTTCTTGCCCTCGACGTTCGTGTTGAGCCGCATCGCGAACGGTGGTTCGAAGCTCCGCCCGGCGTTCAGCACCGCCCCGCCGTAGACGCGCCTGACGATGCCTTCGGCGTCGAGCTGCTCGATGTCGCGACGGATCGTCAGCTCCGTCACCTCGAGCTCCTGGCTCAGGGCGGCGGTCTCGACTCTGCCGTGCTGCTCGAGCAACTCGATGATGCGCTGCAGGCGTCGTTGGCGCTTGCCGGCCATGGACGTTCACCTCTCTGTGGCGGTCATGATGCGTGGGGCACACCCTAGGGATTCGCGCGGTGCTCGGTTCTCTCAGAGTTCAGCGCTCGAAGTTCGGGGTGTACGTCGCTGACGCCGAGGATCGTCTCGAGTTGTTCGCCGATCGCCAGCAGCTCGACGTCGCGGCCGTATCGGCCGACGATCTGCAGGCCGACGGGCAGCCCGTCCGAGAACCCGGCGGGCAGCGCGAGCACGGGATGCTGCGTCACCACGAGAGCGCAGGCGAGCCGTTGCCAGAGGAAGTAGCGGTCGAACGTCGCGTCGCCGATCCGCGCGACCCACTTGTCCTCGGCGGGCGGCGCCACCACGGGTGCGCCGGGACAGACGAAGCCGTCGACGTCGGCGAGGAGTTCGGCGAACTCGACGAACAGTCGATAGCGGCGGTCCTCGGCCTCGACGAGCTCGGTCGTGGAGAAGGCGGACGCCTCGCTGACGTTGCGGACGAAGTCGTCGCGGTACTTCTCGGGATGGTCGATCGGGTCGCGGCCGAGCAGCGAGAACCATCCGGTCAGCTCGATCACCTCCCAGGCGCGGCCGACGCCGGTGAAGTCGATGTCGACGTCGACGATCTCGACGCCGGCCGACTCGAGCCGGGCGCGGGTGTCGGCGAACACCGCCTTGACCTCGTCCGAGATGGGGAGTCCGCCGAGGTCGGGGCTCCAGGCCAGTCGGAGCGGCGCGGTTCGCGGCTCGCCCAGTTCCTTCGTCGGCGCCGCGCCGACCGAGAGCGGGCTGAGTGGGTCCTCGCCGGTCATGCCGGCGAGCAGCAGTGCGGCGTCGCGGCAGGTACGCGCGACGGGTCCGTTCACCGAGTGCGGCGACCAGGATCCGCCGCCGGCGACCGCGGGCACGAGCCCCGGGGTGGTGCGGAGCCCGACCACGTTGCAGAACGAGGCGGGATAGCGCAGGCTGCCGCCGGAGTCTGACCCGTCGCAGAACGGCAGCATGCCGGCCGCGACCGCCGCGGTGCCGCCGGTCGACCCGCCGGCGTGCCGGCTCAGGTCGAACGGGTTGCGCGTGATGCCGAACACGTCGTTCCAGGTCACCGTGCCGACGCCGAACTCGGGCGCGTTCGTCTTGCCGACGAGCAGGGCGCCCGCGGCGCGCAGCTTCGCCACGTGCGGAGCGTCGCTCGGCATCGGGCCGCGGTCGGCGAAGGCACGGGAGCCTCTCGACGTCGGCATCCCGGCGACGTCGACGAGGTCCTTGATGGCGATGGGCAGGCCGTGCAGCGGTCCGAGCGGCTCCCCGGAGTCGCGGGCGCGATCGGCCTCCGCCGCGAGCGCCAGGCACTGGTCGCGTGGGAGCCGGAACACCATGACGTTGACGGCTTCGTCGGTCGCGTCCATCCGGTCGAGGAACGCGGTCATGACCTCGACCGCGCTGAGCTCGCCCGACGCGATGGCGTCGCGGAGGCGGGTGGCGGTCCACCAGTGGATCGGCGTCGCGGTCGTGGTCATTCGGTTCTCCTTGTCTGCGCGTCGGCGCGGACGGTCGGGGATATCGGTGCGGCGAAGGGGGGTTCGGCGGCCGGCCACCGGAAGGGCACCTCGGCAAAGGCGGCGGCCGACGTCAGCCCGTCGGCCCCGAGGGTGCTCGCGAGCACGAGTACGGAGGTGTCGCCGTGCACCCTCCGCCGTGCCTGGTCGAGGCTGACCTCGACCAGGTCCTCCGGTGCCGCCTCGACCCGGCGGCCGTCGATCTCGACCAGCACCGGGGCGGTGCCCGCACGCGCGGTCGCGGCGACGTCGACGGCGCCGCTGGGCGCGATCTCGGCACGGGCGGCGATCGTGATCGGCGCGCTGCGCCCCGTGGGCGCGGCGTCGTCGGGCCGGAGGAGTCCGAGCGGTTCGACCGCGGGCAACGGGGCGACGGGGCGTGGCGGGAGCGCGCGTTCGACCGCCGCGGCCCACCGCAGCAGATCGACGTCCGCGTAGGCGCGTCCGCACAGCGTGAGCCCCACCGGCATGCCGAGGTCGGCGGTCCGCCCCATCGGCACCGTCACGCTGGGCAGGCCGACTCGACGCATCACATGGTTCATGTGCGAGAACACGGCGCCGTCGGCCCAGGCGAGTCGTGCCGAGTCGGGGTTGGACTCGGCGTCCCAGGGGCCGATGTCCGCGTTGGCCGGGAACGCGAGCACATCGAGCCCTGCCTCGTCCATCCACGCGTGGAAGAGCCGCTCCCGCGCGGCGGCCAGACCGGTGAGCGCCGGTGTGGCGTGTGCGATCGCCTCGGCCAGCGGCACCGGCTCGGCGCGGAGGATCGCGCCGAAGTCGAAGACGTCCTGCCCTGGGCGCGGCCGCCCGCTCTCGATCGCGTCGACCGAGTACGGCACGTCAGGGCGGATGCTGCCCGGCGCGATGTCGCGCAACGCGACCGCGCCGCCGCAGTAGTCCTCGAGGAACCCCGCCCAGGCCGCGGTCATGAGCGGGCCGAGTTCGTAGGCGGTCCAGTCCGCTGGGAGGTAGCCGCTCGCCACCAGGTCTCGCCGCCGCGCCGAGCGGGACTCGTATGCCTCGACCAGGGGGAACGGCACCCGCACGACCGTGGCGCCGGCGTCGGCGAGCGCGCGCTCGGCACCGTCCCAGAGCGCGCGGATCGAGGCGCGCGGCGGAATCGGGGCGACGTCGTCGTATCCCTCGCCCACGTAGAGCCGCGGCACGCCGACGCGTAGCCCGCGCAGGTCGCCGTCGGCAGTGGTGAGGGCGGCGATGTCGGCGGCGACCCGAGCGGCCGAGGACACGTCGATCGCGCTCTGCCGGTGCCACACGTCGCGGTCGTCCGGGCCGGCGATCACGGCGAGCACGTCGAGGAGGTCGGAGACGTCGAGGGTGTGCGGCACCACCACGTCTCGGAAGGGGTGGAGCGGCCAGTTTCCGGCGCTGGGGACGACGCCCCAGGACGGTGTGTAGGCGACGAGCGCGTTGTTGGAGGCCGGGGACCGTCCCGACGACACCGTCTCCTCACCGATGCCGAAGGAGCAGAAGCCCGCGGCGACCGAGACCGCGGAACCGATCGAGGAGCCGGAATGCCAGGCCGCGGCGAGGAAGTCGGGGTTGTACGGGCTGCGGGTGCGGCCGTAGAGGCCGGCCTGACCGCCGCCGATCGCCATCGGCGGCATGTTCGTCTTGCCGATCAGCAGTGCGCCCGCCGCGCGGAGTCGCTCGACGACCACGGCGTCACGGTCGGCGAGGAGGCCGGCGAAGGCCGGGGAGCCCGCCGCCGCGGTGAGGCCGCGCACCGCGAAGCTGTCCTTGACGCTGAAGGGGACCCCGTGCAGGGGACTTCGGACGCGGTCGTCGGCGCGCTCGCGGTCGCGTCGCGCGGCCTCGTCGTACAGGGCGGGATCGAGCACCGGTATCGCACCGAGCCGCGGGCCACTTCGGTCGAGGGCCGCGACGCGACGCAGCGCGTGGTGGGCGAGCGCGAGCGATCTCGTCGTCCCCGAGGCGAGCGACTTCCGCGCGACGGCGACGGGGATCGTCGAAGGGTCCTTCGCGGTGGCGTGGGCGTTCATGTCGGTGCTTCGTGCTCCAGAGTCGGGTACCAGGTCGGCTGGACCCGGGTGTCGGACGGGTGTGTCCTGGTCCTCGGCGGCGGCTGCCCGTCGCCGCCGGGGACCAGGCGCCCGCTGCTCAGCCGCAGTCGGCGGTGTAGAGGTACGGAGCGATCTCGTCGCTGTCGACGTTGTCGGCGGTCACGAGCTCCCACGGTGCGAACTCGGTCTTCTCCGTGATGTTGTCGGCCTCGACCTCGCCCTTCAGGATCTGCGAGATCAGCGTCATCGAGTCGAAGCCCATGGCATAGGGGCTCTGCGCGATGAGCCCGTCGTAGTCGCCGTCGCGCAACTCCTCGACCTGTGGGGAAGAGGTGTCGTACCCGATGTGCACGACGTCGTCACCGCCGGCGGTCCGGACGCCGTTCGCGGCTCCCGTCCCGGCGCCGATGTTCGTCGAGAACACCAGCGACAGGTCCGGGTTGGCCGCGAGGCTGGACGAGACGGCCTGCGAGGCCTCGGCGGAGTCGCCTCCGACGTACTGGATCTCCAGCACCTCGAGGTCGGTCTCGTCCTGGATCGCGTCGCGGAATCCCTCGGCGCGAGCGGACTGGATGGCGTTGCCCGGCGCGTCGGTGACGATGAGGACCTTGCCCGAGGCCACGTCGAAGTCCTCGACGGCCCGGACGGCGGCGTCGTACGACGACTGGTAGCTGTCGGTGCGGATGCTCTGGACGTACGCGTCGTTCGAGAGGAACGAGTCGGGCATCACGAGCGGCTTGCCCGCGTCGGTGAAGGAGCTCATGGTCTGGTTGAACGCCGTGTTGTCCCACACCGTGAGCAGCAGGCCGTCCGGGTCGGTGGCGAGCACCGACTGCAGCACCTGCATCTCCTCCTCCACCGTGGTGCCTGGGGTGCCCTGGATGTTCAGGGTCACGCCCTGTTCGTCGGCCGCGGCCTGTGCGCCGCAGTACATCGCGCCGTAGAACTCTCCGGTGGCCTCGGGCGTGACCATGGCGACCGTGTGGTCGCCTTCGCCGTTGCCGCCGCCGGACGCCGGGGCGGGGTCACTGGTCGAGCATCCGGCGAGCAGCACCGTCATGGCCACGGCCACGCCGGCACCGAGCGTCCGCTCCGCGGAGGCCCGCTTGTTGTGCTTCATCTCTTCTCCCTGTGCTGGTTCATATGGCTGTGCTGGTTCATATGGGCGTGGCCGTGCGGGAGGCTGGGAGTGGCGGCGGAGTCATCCGCTGCCCGGGGCGCTCTTGCGCGCGCTGTGGTCCAGGCTGACGGCGATCAGGAGCATGGTTCCGACCGCGATCGTCTGGTAGAAGGGTGAGAGGTTGATGATCACCAGGCCCGACTGGAGGATGATCGCCAGGAACGCGCCGACGACCGCCCCGAGGAAGCTGATGCGCCCGCCCGTCAGGGCAGTGCCGCCGATGAGTGCCGCGGCGATGGCCGCCATCGAGTCGTTGAGGTGGCCCGAGATGTTCGTCGTCGAATACCGGGCGAGGTCGAGGTAGCCGGCGAGGCCGGCGAGTGCCGAGGACAACACGAAGATCGCGATCGTGTTGCGCAGCGTCGAGATGCCCACGCGTCGGGCGGCGAGCGGGTTGGAGCCCATCGCGAGCGTGTGGGTGCCCCAGGGCGAGAACCGGTAGCGGGCCCAGATGATCGCGATCACGACCAGGCTCACGATCATCGGCATGGGGAGCGGGCCGAGGTTGACCGCGCCGAAGGAGGTCTGCAGTTCGCCCGGCATGCCGGTCAGGTTGACGCCGTCGGTGACCACCTGCGCGACCCCGGTCGCGATGGAGAGCATGCCGAGCGTGGCCACCAGCGCGTTGACGCCGACCACGCCGACGAGTACGCCGTTGATCGCCCCGATGACCGCGCCCGCCCCCACACTGACCACTGCTCCGAGCAGGAGTACCGCGGGCAGCGGCAGGCTCTCCCCCATCGACACCATCGCGTTGCCCGCGAACACGGAGGTGAGGATGACGGCGGCGCCCTGGGAGATGTCGATGTGCCCGGCGGACATCAGAACGGCCTGGCCGACCGCGAGCAGCAGGACCTGGGACGCGGTCAGCGCCATGCCCCTGACGTTCGCCTCGCTGAGGAACGCGCCGTTCGGCGAGAGCGCCTGGAAGACGGCGATCACCAGGATCTCGACGGCGATGATCTGCGCGGCGCGGTTGGCGAGCACCGAGGTCAGTCGGTGCGGTACGGCGATGCGTCGCGGGCGTGCGGCGACGGTCGAGGTCTGGGACATGGTCACTCCTCCCCCACCATGACGGTGACGACGTCGGAGACGGACAGGCCGGCGGGAGGAACGTCCTTGGCGATCGTCCCGTGGCGGAGGATCACGATCCGGTCCGCCAGCTTGAGCACGCTCGGGATGTCGTGCGAGACGAGGATGACGCCGAGGCCGTGATCCGCCGCCTTCCTGATCGAGTCGAGCACGATGCCGACCTGCTTGGGGCCGAGCGCGGCCGTCGGCTCGTCGAGCAGGATGAGGCGCCTCGCCCACTTCATCGCTCGGGCGACCGCCAGCACCTGGCGTTGACCGCCGGACAGCCTCGCCACCGGGAGCCGCACGTCGCGGAGCGTGGATATGCCGAGGCGCTCGATCGCGGCCCTGGCGTCATCGCGCATCCTCGCCCGGTCCAGCACGCGGAACGGTCCGAACCCGCGGACCACCTCGTGGCCGAGGAACAGGTTCTCGGCGAGGCTCAGGTGCGGCGCGAGCGCCAGGTCCTGGTAGACGACGCCCACGCCGAGGCGCCTGGCGTCGGCGAGCGAGGTCAACGGCTCGCCCTGCACGGCGACGACCCCGGTGTCGGCGGCGTTCGATCCGCAGATGACGTTCATCAGCGTCGACTTGCCGGCGCCGTTGTCACCGAGCAGCGCGACGATCTCGCCGGCTCGCACCGTGAGGTTCACGTCCCGCAGGGCGGTCACGGCGCCGAAGCGCTTCCCCACGTCGGAGATGGTGAGCACCTCGTCACCCATGGGCGGATCCCTCCTGGTCGAGTTCGTCGAGCACGGCCCGGTAGGCCGTCAGGAACGCGGTCGCGTCCTCGTGCGTGAAGACCAGCGGGGGGCGGACCTTGAGCACCTGCCCCAGGCGGCCGACCGCCGAGATGAGCACGTTGCGGTCGCGGAGGCCGTTGACCACGCGCCGGGCGACGTCACGTGACGGCCGGCCCTCGCGGTCCACCATCTCGACGCCGATGAACAGGCCGACACCGCGGACGTCGGCGACGTACGGGCTCGTGGCGCTCGCCTCGGCGATCGACCGCCGCAGCGCGGCACCGACCTCGAGCGCGCCCCGCATGAGGTCGCGCTCCTGCACCTCGTCGAGCACGGCACCAGCCGCCGCGATGGAGGCGGGGTTGCCGCCGAAGGTGTTGAAGTAGCGGTGGCCGGCGGCGTATCCGTCGGACAGCTCGGCGGGGAGCACGAGGCTGCCGATCGGCAGGCCGCCCGCCAGGGGCTTGCCCGAGGTCACCAGGTCGACCTGATCCGTGTGACGTTGGAAGCCCCACATCGCCTCGCCGATGCGCGCCATTCCCGGCTGCACCTCGTCGGCGATCACCAGACCGCCGGCGGACTGGACGGCACGGAACGCCTCGGTGAGCATGCCGCGCGGACCGGGGAAGATGCCGTCGGTCGACATGATCGTGTCGATCAGCAACGCGGCGACCCCGAGACCGTTCGCGGTGAGCCCGTCGATCGCCTCACCCACGGCCGCCGCGAACATCGCCCCCGCCGCGTCCCCGTACCGGAAGGTGTCCGGCGGGTCGACGACGCGCACGAACGGCGCGACCGGCATGCCGGGGCCGTTCTCGGGCGAGACGCCGGCGAGCAGGCTCGTGGTGCCGTGGTACGCCATCCGCGTGACGATGACGCCCTCTTTCCCGGTGCGCCACTTCGCGATGGTGAGCGCCAGATCGTTGGCCTCGGACCCGGAGTTCGTGAAGATGACGTGGTCGAGATGGCTTGGGTGGGTGGCGAGGAACCGCTCGGCGAACTCGACGACTCCGTCCTGCAGATAGCGCGTGTGCGTGTTCATCCGGGTGAGCTGCGCGTGGACGGCCTCGGCGACGCGCGGGTTTCCGTGCCCCACGGCGGGCACGTTGTTGTACGCGTCGAGGTATCGCACGCCGTCCGCGTCGACCAGCCACGCTCCGCTGCCGCGCACCACGTGCACGGGCTTGTCGTAGAACAGGGGATAGATGTCGCCGAGCGTCGCCCGCCGGCGCGCCAGCAGCCGTTGGTCGGCCTCGGACAGGGTGTGCGCCGCGCCGGGATCGAACCGGTTGATCATCTGACTGCCGGCGGAGGCGCTTCCCGCCGCTTCGACCTCGCTGGATGTCGCCGTCACGAGATCGTTTCCTTCCCCTGGAGCGTGTCCACGTCGGCGACTCGCGCGAGCAGTCGTTCCGCGAGGTGGTCGTAGCGGAGCACGTAGGCGGCCCGGTCGGGTGAGCGTCGTGCGGACTCGCGGCTCAGCAGGATCACGATCACCAGCCGGCACAGCACGAGGGTGCGCAGGAGCGAGACCTCGAGGGCGTGCAGCCGGCACCGGCGGGCGGCCTGATCGAGGTAGCCGCGGACGACCGGGTGGTCGAGCGCGCCAAGGGCGAGCGCGAGATAGCAGGCCGTGACCGCCACGTCGTAGACGCGCGGCGCCCGGACGGCGTCTCCGAAGTCGAAGAGCCCGGTCACCCGGCCGTCGTCCGAGACAAGGACGTTGGAGAGGTTGACGTCGGCATGGATGACCTGGACCGGCAGCCGGTCGCGCACCGGCGCGACCGTCGCGCGATAGGCGTCGATCACCCCGCGCAGGAAACCCGCCGTGCCGGCGGGGGCGTGCGCGCCGACGAGCGGCTCGTAGTCGACGACGGCGTCGAGCGACCACGCGTTGACATCGGGGACGCCGAGCGCCTCCGCGTCGGCGTCGGCGAGCGCGCCCAGGAGCGCGGCCTGGAGTCGGGCGAGCGCGGCGGCCAGGCCCTCGGTGACGGTCGCCTCGTCGAGCGGGCGGCCAGGACAGCGCGTCGTCACGTAGGCGGTGCCGTCGGCGCTGAGCGCGGTGCCGGTGACGGCACTGGTGAGCAGGCGCGGCAGCGGCAGGCTCGCGTCTCGGGCCGCGAGCGCCAGCAGCCCCGCCTGCGTGCGCGGCGCGCCGCTCCCGTGAGGCGACCGCTTGACGACGAGACCGCCACGCGGGGTCTCGACCAGCCAGGTGCGGTCGACCTCGGATGCCGTCGCCGTCACGGCGAGAACATCCCGTATGCCGTACTCGGCCAGCAGCCCCTCGACAGGGTCACGCATCGGCACACCGCCCTCCTTCGGTCTCCTGAAAGCTGAACTGATCGAGACATTAGCTTTTTCTGATTGAACCAATCAGCATGAGACCGAATTTTTTACAGTTGCGAAACAGACTTGGAACGGGCGAGGCCGGCGCGATCCGCCAGGCGCGGCGCGCCCCGGCGTCGTCCGCGCCGGCAGCGACGGCGGTCGCTCGGCCGTACGACGCGGGGGCGGCGGGCGATCGACGATTCGCCTTCGCGCGGCCAGTCGCCCTGGCAGGAGGCCACCAGTACGGTGACCACCGGTCAGCCGGGAAGGGCACCCGGGGCCATGACGCCCTCCCGGACGGAAGTCGTCACCGGAGCCCGAACCGAGGAACGAGGCCGCCCACTTGGCACCACGCCGCCCCTCCGACGCGGGCCACCAAAGGCGGTTCGACGGGGGACGGCCACCGAAGGCCGACACTCAAATGCCGCGTTCCGAACACTGGGATCCGGCAGGTGAGTACCGTGTGGGACCGGCAGGGCGACCTCCTGCCTGGAACACGACGACCGCCTCAGCTGACGGCCTCGGACACATGGCCGCCCCGAGCCCTCGCTGACGGGCCCGAAGCCGAGCTCTCAGCGCTCGCACCGCGCGAGAGGCATAGTCGGATGGCGGTCGGCGTCCGTCTCATACGTCGGTCACACGCCTGGACTCAGCCAGCCTCGGGTTCCGGGCACCATGCTTCCTCGACTTCACTTCCCACACGCCCGCAGAAGGCCACGCGAGTGACCGGGGCGTTCTGATCCACGCGTCCGTCCACGCGTTGTATGGAGATGAGCTTGTCGAGAGGGATCTGTCGACCCACCTCACCTCCGAAGTCGACGAAGCCGCTCTCTCCGTCAAGCGCGGCGCCCCCGTGGATGCGGCTTATGGCCTGCCAGACGGCAGCAGCGGTGAGCGGCATCCCATCAGCCCGCTCCAGGAGTTGGTCGACGGCCTTGAGGTACACGCTGACCGCGTCGAAGGCAAGGGCCGCGTCTCCGGCCAGGGAGGTGTTCTCGGCTTCCTCGCACGCGTCGCGGAACAACGTCGCCATCGTGCCGTAGAGATCGCTGCCGGGAGTGTCGCAGGATGCCGAGCCCATGGTGAAGTCCAGAAACTCGTAAGGAACCCTGAGGAAATCGTCGCGCCGGTCCACGTCAGCCGCCAGGCGAGCCACGTCATCGCCAGCGAGGAACCGGGGTGGGGTCGAACCGCAGGCGTAGTTGGCTCCGCTCAGGACCGAAGCGAAGTCCTCGGAGCGGCCTGCGAAGAAGACCAGTCCCTGATGGCCACAGGTGGCTTCGCCGACGGTCCTTGGACCCGGCTCAGACGTCCCCGGGCCTGTTACGGTCGGCTCGAACGCCTGGCTCTCCACCTCGAAGTCGAAACTGCGGAACGCCTCGACGGCGTCGGCCCACAGCGTGCTGCTGTACTGGTCCGAGGTATCGGCGGAGTACAGAATGCGCACACTCCGCTCCCGCAGAGGACCATGATCGGCAAGCTCGGCGGCATAGGCGGCGGCCACTGCGGCCTCGCGCCGGTTTTGCGGCGAAACCTGGTAATAGAGCGGCGACTCCTCGTGCAGGCTGTCAGCGGACAGCGTCGTGGCGACCATGGGAAGTCCGACACGAGTAAGCGCGTTTATCGTGTCGATCGTGGCGCTGCGGCTCTGGTCAAGTCCGACGACTCCGACGATGGTCGGGTCACTGCGCGTCATCTCGCCTATGATGCGCGCGGCCTCTTCTCCGAACTCCATGCCGGCACCGGCGCTGGCCGGGAAGATGCGCAGCAGGGGGTTGTTCGCGCCCTCGTCGAGTTGTCGCCGCTGGGCGACCGCCGCCCCCTGGAGTTGCTCTCGCACGTACGACACCGTGTCGGAGTCGTCACCGGCGACGCTGCCGAGCAAAGCCGACAGGTATATGAGGGTCACCACGGGGCGTGTCGGGGCGACCCGGTGTGCCCGGTCGGCCTCGTCGTTCTGGCTGGCTATGGTCTGCAGCGTCTCCACCAGCCGCTCGTCGGTGGCGCCGAAGGCGTACCCGTGTGGCGCGACGCCGAAGCACTCGCCCCCCGTCTGCCGTACCAACGTCCTCGCGTCCGGATGGGAACGGCTCAACCCGCAATGCCGTTCCCGCCACTCTTGTTCGGCACTGATCGCGGAGGCGCCACCTCCGGCGAGGAGTACCAGGGCGAGGATCGCCGCGCCAACCGTGGCACGGCGCCTAGCCCAGAAGGGAGGATTCCCCACGACGATGCGGCGGGCGGCCGACGTCCGCTCCCACTGCTCATCGCGATCAGGCCCTGGGGACTCCAGCGGGGGTCGCACCCTCACCGGCAGGTACCAGAAGTCGGCTTCACGGCTGCGCCCCGCGCTTCGCAGGTGCTCGCACCACGCCTCGTAGAGCCCGAGATCACCCGTCAGGTCACGGACCCGCTCATGGTGATGCTCATTCTCGCGAGAGCTGGTCACCAGGAGCAGCGGGTCGAACGCTCCCGTCTCATTGCGCACCTCCACCAGCGAACGAACCAGCGCCCAACCGTTGTTGCTGGCGTTCACACCTTTCAGGTAGGCCACGCAATAGGCCACGCGCCGGTACGCACGCCGACGCCATGGGCGACGTCGATAAGCCACCCGCAAGTCTTCCAGGAACGCGTTGATCATCAACTTGATGACCTGCCCCGGGTCCTCACGGCCCCACCGCGGTTGGGTGAGTCGCAGCGCGAAGCCCTCAAAAGTGCCGGGATCGGCGGGTGCCATGTAAGGCTGACGCAGCAACCACCTGTATTCGCTCCCAAGCGCACGCCAGGCTCGGAACCATAGCAGCGGCAGCACGTGGAGCCCGAAAAGGTAAGCCCACCAGGGTACTTGCCCTTGCAGCGACACCTCGGTAGCAGGGCTACGCATGAAGCCGAATATTCTCCGGCGCTCGATCTCCCTGCCTCGAAGTCGGCGCAACACGTCCTGAGCGTGCCGCGAGTTCGGCTCCGGGTTTTCGTACGTCATTTCCAGGAGCCAGTTGACCAGGCCAAATCTCCGAAAGCGTGGCTGGTCCCGGCCGTAACGTGCGGAAGAGAACTCTTTGGCGAGGTCAACGAGCATCCTCCTACAGAGCTCGGCACGCCGCCAGTCCAGTGTCAGATCTCTGCGTTCCGTGATAAGCGTGGTCCACATTTGATCGATGTCGACGAACTCATGCGGCACGTGCCGAGGATCAGCACCGCTAAGCGCCTTTCCGATCTGGTCGGCAAGCCCCGCCTGTTGATCACCCACCAGACTCAGAACGGGAATGCCGTCCCGATCCGGCACCTCCCTCGGCAACTCACCTTTTGCCGGCCGGCACACAAGCCTGCCGAGCAACGCGAACAGCCTGTCCGCGTGAGCGAAGACGGGATCACTCACGATTCCCCCTGATCTAACGTCGATTGCTTGAGAAGTGGGATCTGACGCGATTACGGGCGTCGAGCCCAGTGATGGATATGCCCGCGGTTGGCCGGCGCGGAGGACAACGGTGTCGGGCGGGGTCGACAGGGCCACGCCGATCGGGCTGGTCGCGTCACCCGCGGCGTGCGTTGCCTCTGCACCGATGCCGTGGCCGGGCACCACAGCCTCGCCCATCCGCCGACCGCCTCGCCCGATCGGTCGACTCCGCCAGGCCCATCCTTTTGGTGCGGCCACCCGCGCCGGGCGAGGCCATTACCGCGGCAGTAAGCACCCGGCATATTCCCCTGTGTTGCCACCATGGAGAGAGCGTGCACGCGTTGCGGTGCCGGCGGCAATCACTTAGAAAACTTCCAAAATGTGGTGTGACAGGCGAGCGACACCCCACCCACAACAGACGCACCAAGGACGCACGATGGGCTACTCCGCCCTCCACCTCGGGCCCACAGACGCCCTCCGGGTCACCGTCATCCCCCACCCCGCAGCGAGCCTCCTCTCCCTGGTCGCCGGCACCTTCGGCAACCGCCCCCACAAAATCCCACGCGCGTGGCAACGTCTTCTGGCCTCAGCCGCGCCGCCCGGTACCGAAGAGGTTCTACGGCCGCTGTTCAGCCCGGCGTTCTCCGTGATCCCCGACTGCCTCACGCCCACTGCGGGCATGCTCCAAGGCGACGCCGCCAGCTACCTCGAACGTCTCGGAGATCTACCAGGTGAAACGCTCCTGGCAGAACTCGAAACCGACTTCACCACCGGCGTGCCCATCCAGTGGCGACCCGTCATCCACCGCCCCCGTCGCTGGATCACCGCGCACGCCCGCCTGATGCAGATTTTATGGCGCGAGATCGAGCCCCTTTGGCGCCGCGCGCACCCCCTCATCCAACGAGAGACCGAACGGATCGCCGTGGCAGCCATGTACGAACGCCTCGACACTGTCCTGGCCTGCCTCAGCCCCCGATATCGCTACACCCTTGACACACTCCACCTGCCCGACCCCCAGGCGCAGGACTTCCACCTTGGCGACCGCCGCCTGACGTTGGTACCCCTCGTCTCGGGCCCGGGCGCCTCCCTGTTCGCCTTCGACCGCCCTGATTTCGTGTGGATCGGCTATCCACTCCCCACTCTCGACCGTCTGCTCACGTCGAGCGGTTCCGCGACGGAGCCATACCGGGACCCCCTCCGCCTCCTCATCGGCCCCCTCCGCGCCGCCGTTCTCCGCATCGCTCCCACCCGCCCCACCATGAGGGAACTCGCCAGTCACCTCCACGTCACGCCCGCTACCGCCACCTACCACTGCGTCCATCTCGAAACCACCGGACTCCTCCATCGCTTACGCCATGGCCGCGAAGTCCGCATCCAACTCACCCCGCTCGGCGAGCACCTCATCGACCTCCTGGCCTGAGCGCGAGCACGTTCGGGACGGCGGCCAACGCCAACGGGGAGAGCCACACCAGTGACCGCACCCGGGCTGAGGGGCTGAGATTGACCGGTGAGGGCGGGCCGCTCCAGCAGCTGACCAGGCGGCTGCCGGAGTCCGCGCTCGAGGGCGGGATGACTGATCACCTCGGCTACGACAAACACGACGCGGCCGGCAGGAACGGTGGGAACAGCCGTAACGGCACCCGCTCCCCTCCCGGACGGGAAGGGCCCGAGGGCAGCCGGGAGCCGAATTGCCAGACACGGACGGCACCGGGTCGATCAGCCGGCCTGGTCTGCCTCCTCGACCGCGACCGCGTTGATGACGCGGGTGATCCCCGCTTCGTCCAGTACCAGCCGGAACCGGTTCGCCACGGTGTCGAAGACGTTCACGAAGGAGCGCCGGCACTCCCGCAGCAACTCGTCGGCCGTCGCGTCGTCGACGTCGAGGTGTTCGGCGAGCAGCGCGGCCACGGCCCGGCGCGCGTGGGGGTTGGCCAGCGCGGCGGCGGGGGCGGTCTCCCTGCGCAGCGGCTTCCACCGGGGCACGTCGGTGTGCACCGTCACGGTCACGTCGTGCGGCAGATCCCGCGACGACGTACCGACCAGGAGGTGCACGGGGCCGTCGTCCAGCACTCGGCGGGCCCGGGTGACGTCCCAGTGGGCCAGGTCGTCGGCCGCGACGGAGATGGTGATCGTGCGCTCCTCGCCCGGGGACAGCTCGACGCGGGCGAATCCCACGAGTTCCCGCGGGCCCGACCGCACCCTGGGGCGCTCCGGCCGCGCGTAGACCTGTACGACCTCCGCGCCGGTGCGGGCCCCCGTGTTGCGAACCGTGAGGGACACCGCGACCGTTTCCCCGTCGGAGACGGTGTCCCTGTCGACGGTGACCTCCGACAGGGCGAAGGAGGTGTACGACAGTCCGAAGCCGAAGGGGAACAGGGGAGTGATGTCCTGTGCGTCGTAGCCGCGATAGCCGACGAGGGCGCCCTCGGCGTAGACGTGCCGTCCGCCCTCGCCGGGGTAGCCGAGGAACGCCGGGACGTCGGAGAGGCGCTGCGGGAAGGTCGTCGTGAGTTTGCCGGCAGGCGAGTGTTCGCCGAAGAGCAGCGACGCCACCGCCGAGCCCATCGCCTGCCCGGCGTAGAACGGGACGAGGACCGCGTCGACGTCGGACAGCCAGGGCATGGTGACGGCGTCCGGGACGGTGAGGACGACGACGGTGCGCGGTGCGACCGCCGCGACCGCCGCGATGAGTTCGTCGTAGCCCGCCTCCAGCGCGAGGTCGGCGCGGTCCGCGTTCTCGCCGTCGGAGTTCTGCCGGGTGTGGGCGAACACGATCGCGACCCCGCACCGTGCCGCTGCCGCCGTCGCCTCGCGCAGCGCGGCCTCGCGCTCCGCCGGGGTGTGCTCGCCGGCCGGGACACCCGTGACGTGGCGGACTGCTCCGCCGGCGCGCTGTGCGATCTCGGTGAGCGGGACGTCCACGCTGGTCGGCACCATGCGGGCGCTGCCGAAGCCCTGGATGACGGGCTCGGTCGCTCCCGCGCCGAGGACGAGCAGGTCCGTGGTGGTGTCCTTGTTCAGGGGAAGCGTGCCGTTGTTGGCCAGCAGTACGGTGCCGGCGCGGGCGATACGCCGGGCGAGTGCGTGGTGGGCGTCGGTGTCGAACGGCACCGGCTCGCCGGCGTGGGCGCCGACCAGGTCCGCCAGTCGCAGCACCCGGCCGGCGGACCGGTCGAGTGCGTCCGCGGGCACCGTCCCGGCCGCGACGGCCGCGCGCAGCCGCGCGACGCGCTGCGCGCTCTCCGGCATGTCGAGGTCGTTGCCGGCGAGTACGGACGCGGGCCGGTCGGTGATGCCGTGCCAGTCCGACACGACCAGCCCTTCGAAGCCCCACTCCTCCCGCAGCACCTGGGTGAGCAGCCACGGGTGCTGGGCCGCCTGGAGGCCGTTGAGCCGGTTGTAGGAGCTCATCACCGACCACGGTGCCGCCTCGCGCACCACGTGTTCGAAGGCGCGCAGGTAGATGTCGCGCAGGGCGCGCTCGTCGATCACGGAGTCCATCGAGGTGCGCTCGATCTCGGAGTTGTTGGCGGCGAAGTGTTTGACGCAGGCCCCGACACCCCGCTCCTGGAGCCCTCGGGTCACGGCGGCGGCCAGGACGCCGGTGAGCAGGGGGTCCTCGGAGAAGTACTCCGATGTCCGGCCCGCGAGCGGCGTCCGGCGAATGTTCATGCCGGGGCCGAGCAGAACTCCGACGCCGAACGAGCGGCACTCGGCGGCGAAGGCGTTGCCCAGTTCGGTCGCCAGGCCCGGGTCCCAGGAGGTACCCACCGCCGAGGCGGTCGGGAAGCAGGTCGCGGGCTCGGGGCCGCGCTGGTCGGACGCCGCCTGGCCGCGCCGCGTGACCAGGCTGATGAAGTCGGCGAAGTCGGCTCCGGCGCCGGGTTCGTTCGCGGCCTGTTCCCTGGAGAAGCGCAGTCCGTTGGGGCCGTCGGCCATGACGACCGAGGCCGCGCCGGCGCGCGGGACGGCGTGCGTACGCCACATGCCGTTGCCCGAGACGAGCTGGATCTTCTCGTCGTCGGTGAGGTCGGCGAGCCGCTCGTCGGGGGCCGGTAGGGGCTGGTTCTCGGGCTGCACTTCGAGGTCTCCTGTGTATCGGGTGCCGTCCGGCGGGGACGGGGTCACCGGCCCGCCGTGGCGAGCGGGAACTCGGCGCGGTAGGCGGCCCGGCGTTCGCGCTGGCGTCGCGGGTCGGCGACCGGGGCGGCCATGAGCAGGCGGCGGGTGTACGGATCGCGTGGCTCGCCGGTCACGTCGCGCACGTCGCCGAACTCCAACAGCCGGCCGCGGAACAGCACGGCGACCCGATGGGAGATGGCGCGGATCACGCTCAGGTCGTGCGAGGTGAACAGCAGTGCCACACCGGTCTCCTCCTGGATCTCCACCAGCAGGTCGAGGATGCGTGCCTGGGTGGAGAGGTCCAGCGCGCTGACGATCTCGTCGCAGACGATCAGCTTGGGCCTGCGGACGAGTGCCCGGGCGATGGCGACGCGCTGGCGCTGTCCGCCGCTGAACTCCGCCGGATAGCGGTCGAGTGCGTCGGCCGGCAGGCGCACCTGGTCCAGCAGGGTGCGCAGTTCCCGTTCGGCTTCGGCGGGTGGTTTCCCGGCGGCGACGACGGGCTCCAGGATGATGTCGCGGACCGTCATGGCGGGGTTGAGCGAGCCCTGTGGGTCCTGGAACACCACTTGCAGGTCGCCGGCCAGCCGGCGCCTGGCGGCTCCGGTCAGGCCGCTGATCACTCGGCCGTCGAGCCGGATCTCGCCGCCGGCGAGGGGGGCAAGGCCCAGGATGGCCCTTCCGAGGGTGGACTTGCCGGAGCCGGACTCGCCCACCAGGCCGACGGTCTCGCCGGGCCGGACGTTGAGCGACACCTCGTCGAGCACGCGGGTACGGTGGCGCCTCTTCCCGCGTACCCGGTACTCGACGCTCGCTCCGCGGACGTCCAGGAGCGGGTGGTCACCCGCCGGACCGCTGTCCCGCAACGCGTTCACGGGCGTGCTCCTTCCGAGTTCGGCGCCGAACTCACGTAGTGGCGCGGCCGGACGTCGTCGAGTGAGGCGTCGAGCAGCTGTCGGGTGTACTCGTGTCGCGGCGCGGCGAACAGGGTGTCGGCGTCGGCTTCCTCCACCACGGCTCCGTCCCGCATGACGGCGACCCGGTCGCAGATGTCGGCGACGACGCCGAAGTTGTGGGTGACCAGCAGCAGCCCCGTGTTCCGTTCGCTCTGCAGGTCGCGCAGCAGGTCCAGGATGTCCGCCTGAACGGTGACGTCGAGCGCGGTCGTCGGCTCGTCGGCGACGATCAGGTCCGGTTCGGTGGAGACCGCGCCGGCGATGAGCACGCGTTGCGCCATGCCGCCCGATATCTGGTGCGGGTACAGGCCGAGGACCCGCTCGGGTTCCCGGATGCCGACCCGGGTCAGCAGTTCCCGTGCCCGCTCCCTGGCCTGCTGGCGGTTCAGTCCCAGCAGCCGCCGCATGGGGGTGACCAGTTGGGAGCCGATGGTGCACATCGGGTCGAGGTTGCTCATCGGCTCCTGCGGTACGTACGCGATGCGCCGCCCCCGCAGCCGCGCGAGCATGTCAGGTGTCTGCCGCTGCCCGTCGAAGGCGATGTGGTCGGCGTGGACGACGGCCTGGGGCGGAAGCAGTCCGAGGACGGAGAAGACGCACTGGCTCTTGCCGGATCCGGATTCCCCGACGAGACCCAGCGCCTCGCCGCGCCGGACGGAGAACGACACCCCGTGGACGACGGTGCGCGTCGTGCTCTGCGCGGGGTAGGCGACGGTGAGGCCGGAGACGTCGAGCAGCGCGTCGGCGGACGGCTCGACGGTGCGCTCGCCGACAGAGAAGGAGGCGGCGGGGGCGGTCAGCGCGGCCGCGGCCCGGGGGCGCTTCTTCCCGGGGGCCGGTGCGCCGGGCACGAGCGCGTCGCGCACGGCGTTGCCGAGCAGCGCGAAGGATCCGACGGTGATGGTGAGGAGCAGGCCGGGCCACAGGACGCTGAGCGGAGTCCGGAAGATCGCGACGAAGGCGTCCTGGATCATGGCGCCCCAGGTCACCGAGTTGACGCTGCCGAGACCGAGGAACTCGAGGCTGGCCTGGATGCCGACGGCGGTGGCCGTGATGTCGGCGAGCATGACGATGATCGGGCCGCGGATGGCCACGAGGATGTGCCGGAACACGATCCGCAGCGGCGGTACTCCGGAGACCTGGGCGGCCTCCACGTACGCCTCGTTCTTCACCTCGATCGCCAGGGCGCGTACCAGGCGGTAGAGGAACGGTGAGATGAGGATGCCGAACACGGTCATCGAGACCGGCACATTGGGTCCGATGGCGCCGTAGAGGGCGATCAGGACGATCAGGCTCGGGGTCGCGAGCAGGGCTTCGGAGACCCAGGTCAGCGCGCCGTCCGTCCAGCGGCCGAGGTAGGCGGCGAGCAGGCCGGTCACGATGCCGACGACGGCGGCGACCACGACGACCACGAAGGCGCCGGCCAGGGTCGCCCGGCCTCCCCAGATCAGCCGGCTGAGCACGTCACGGCCGGCGCTGTCGCCGCCGAGCAGGTAGTCCCCGTTCGGGGTGGAGTTGACCTGGGCGAGCGAGGGCGTCGTCGGATCGTGCGGGGCGATCCAGGGAGCCAGCACGCTCATGACGATGACGGCGAGCAGCAGTACCGCACTGGCGACGCCGAGCGGATTGGTCAGGAAACGGCGGGCGGCGCCCGGGCGGGAGTGCCCGGTGGTGGCCGCGGGGGCTTCGATGCTCATGCTCATGAGAGACGGACCTTCGGGTTGAGCCACGCCTGCACCAGGTCGAAGACCAGGTACACGACGAAGATGACGGCGACGGTGATGACGACCACCCCCATGAGGACCGGGATGTCCCCGCTGATCGCCGCGCTGGTCGCCAGCGATCCGATGCCGGGCAGGGCGAAGACCTTCTCGATGACGACGATGCCGCCCAGCAGTGCCACGACCTTCATCGAGAGCAGCGACAGCCACGGCGGGGCCGCGTTGCGCAGCACATGCCGGAAGAGCACCTCGGGTTCGGAGAGTCCTCGCGAGCGCAGGGTGCGCACATAGGGCTTGTCCAGTTCGTCGGAGACCGCGCCCCGCACCATCGAGGTGATCCGGAGTTCGCCGAGCACGATGGCCGTGGTCGGCAGGACGAGTCCGAGCGCCCACGCGCCGATGCCGTCGCCGATCGGGGTGTAGCCGGTGGCCGGGAACAGCCGCAGGTCGATGGCCAGCGCGATCACGAGCATGAGGGCGAGCCAGAACTTCGGGATCGCGCTCAGGGCCTCGGTGAGGATCTGGAGCGCCCTGTCCACCACGCCGCCTCGGCGGACGGCGGCCAGCACGCCCAGGACGGCGCTCGCCGCGGCCAGTACCAGGATCGAGCAGATCATCAGGGCGAGGGTGACCGGCAGCCGGTTGCCGATCGCCTCGGTGACGGGTTCCGAGGTGAAGTACGACCGGCCGAGGTCGCCGGTGACGGCGTGGGCCACCCAGTCGCCGAACTGTTCCCAGACCGGCCGGTCGAGTCCGAGTTCGGCGGTGCGCTCGGCCATCTGCCGCTCGGTGGCCTGCTCGCCGACGAGCGAGCGGACGACGGTGTCGCTGCTGCCGAAGACGACGAAGAACGTGGTGCTCGTGACGAGCGCGAGCAGGGCGACGCCGAAAGCCAGGCGCCTGCAGAAGTAGCGGATCACAGGTCGGGTCCTCCGTTCGGATGGCCGGCGGGGAGACGGGGTCTCATCGCGCCGGGGCGTAGGAGCGCAGCGGAGGTCCCGCGACGCCCGGCTCGGGCCGGACCGTCGTGTCGGAGGCCGTGGCATAGATCAGGTCGGGGTGGTACCAGGGTGCGAACCAGGCGTTCTCGACGAGCCAGGCGTTCGCCTCGCGCAGCGCCTCCGTCTGCGTCGGTCCGCTGGAGACGCGCGCGGTCTCCATGAGCCGGCTGAACTCGGGGTCGGAGCTCTCGAAGACGTTGAGCGCGTTGTCGTAGGCGATACCGAGTCCGTCCCAGGCCGACGTCGGTGCCTGCTGTCCCAGGATGAGGATGGGGAACTCTCCGCTGAACTGGGCGTCGATGGCCGCGTCGTCGGGCATGGAGCGCCAGTCGACGCGAATGTTGATCGAGGCCAGCGCCTGTTCCACGAAGGGCTGGTAGGTGCGGTAGCGGGAGTAGTCCATCATCGGGACGCGGAAGCCCTCGCCCCAGCCGGCTTCCGCCATCAGGTCGCGTGCCCGCTCGACGTCGTATCCGTAGGCGTCGTCCAGGTCGGGATCGTAGGCCGGGCTGTCGCGTCCGACGATCTGTTCGCTGACGGATCCCTGTCCGAGGCCGAGCGCGTCGAGCATGCCCTGCCGGTCGAAGACGAGGTTGATCGCCTGCCGGACCCGGACGTCCGCGAGCGCCGGTGCGACCTGGCCCTCTCGGTCCAGGATGGCCAGGCCGAGCCAGTCCACCTGGTTGGGGTGCGTGGTGACGCCGCTGCGCTCGGCGTAGTCCATCACGTCGAGGTTCAGGCGGGCGCCGTCGATCTGTCCCGTGGTGAGCGCGTTGAGCCGGGCGTTCACGTCGGACAGGACCCGTATCTCGATCCGGTCGTACGCCCATGCCCGGGCGTTCCAGTGGTCGGGATTGCGGGTGAAGACGTAGCGGTCGCCGCGCACCGTGCGCGTGCGGTTCAGCAGGTAGGGGCCGGATCCGACCGGTTCGGTCGCGAGGGACGCCGTGCCGAGGGCGGTGGGTGAGGCCATGGCGCCGAGGGAGCCGCTGAGGCTGTTGAGCAGGGTGGGGTCGGGCTTGTCGAGCTGGATGTCCACGTGGCGGCTGTCGAGCGCGTCGACGTCGGCGATGGCGTTGGCGAGGTAGTTGTCGTGGCCGGTGCCGGCCCGGAAGTGGTCGATGTTGGCGGCCACCGCGTCGGCGTCGAACGCGGTGCCGTCCGAGAAGGTCACCCCGTCCCGCAGGGTCAGCGACAGGACGGTGTTGTCGGAGTTGTACGACCACTCGGTGGCGAGGTTCGGCGCGAGGGAGCTGTCCGGCAGGCGCAGCAGCAGGGTGTCGTACACGGGGGACCACAGCTGGGGGTACTCGCCGTCGAACCGCAGTTCAGCCGGGTCGTAGGAGGGGATGTCCACCACTGTCCCCAGGGTCAGCGATGAGGTGTCCCCCGCGCGGTTCGCTCCGCCGGACGTGCATCCGGCCAGGATGAGCATCAGCGCCATGAGCGCGGCGGCCGCCACACCTCGTTTCTTGTGCCCCATCGGATTCTCCTGGTGCCGGAACGGTGGGTTTGGCGTTTGTTCGTCAGAACGTCGAACTTGTTCGCCACATTGAAAGCGTCTGCCGAAAATCGATCAAGCAGACTTTTTCGATGAAAGTCATCTGTTCAGCAGATGTGGGTGGCGTCGCCGGATCCTCGGCCCGACACACCGTTCGCCGGGCCCGCGCGGCCGCGTCATCCCCGGTCGGGGCGGGCTGCCGAGGCCCGGCTCCCGGCTCAGTCCGTCGTGCCGCCGGCGATCTCCCGCAACACTGCCATGACCGCTTTTGCCCGGGCCGTCTGGGTCATGCCCTTCATGGAGGCCAGTTTGACCTCCAGCGGGTTGCCGTCCCGCAGCTCCAGTTCCGCGATCTCGCCGCCGCCGTAGGTCTGGCCGGTCGCCGGGCGCTGGTTCAACACCGAGTAGCCGAGTCCCCGGGCCACCAGGGAGCGCACCGTCTCGTAGCTCTGACTGCGGTAGCGCACGTCAGGCGCGGTGCCGGTGGCGGCCACCAGTGCCCGGAAGTAGTCACGGCTGTGGGGCAGGTCGAGCAGGACGAGAGGTTCCGTGGAGAGCTCCGCCAGTTCCACCGCGCTCCGGTCGGCCAGTGGGTGATCTGCGGGAACGATGACGTACGCCGGGGCGCGGGCGATCGTCTCGCTGCGCAGTTCGGCGGTCAGGCCGAGGTCGTAGGTGACGGCGAAGTCGATGCGCCCCGTGGTCAGCGCCTGGACGAGTTGGTCCGTCTCCGCTTCGACCACCTCGATCTCGATGTCCGGGTAGCGCTCGGTGCACGCGCTGAACAGGGGCGGCAGGTAGTACGGGGCCAGGGTGACGAAACAGCCGATGGCCACCGGCCCGGAGATGGTCTCGCCGTCGCCCCTGGCCTCTCGTTCGATCTCGCGCGCGCGGGCCAGCAGCTCCCGCGCCTGCAGTTGGAGCCGCTCTCCGGCGGGCGTCAGGGTCAGGCCACGTCCCCGGTGGCGGATGAACAGCTGGAGACGCAGATCGCGCTCCAGGTTGTGGATGGCCGCGGACACCGCGGACTGCGCGATATGGAGTTCCGAGGACGCCTCGGTCATCGAACCGCGCTCGGCGGCGACCAGGAAGTAGCGGAGTTGAACGAGGGTGAAGTTCACCGGTGCCGTCATGCCAACCCCTTGTACCTGTGCCGCGTGCCGTACCCGACCCTATGCGGCGTGGCTGCCCCAGGTCGGCCACGCGGCTCACCCGGCCCGTGTGCTCCGGTCCACCCCGGTCCAGGCCAGTGCGACCGCTCCGTCGAGGAGGGCACGCTCGGCCGTGCCGCCCACGCAGTACGCGGCGAACTCGTGCTGGTGGTTGGTGGCCGGCAGGGAGCCGATGCCGATGTAGGGGTGGATGGCGGGTACCACCTGCGAGACGTTGCCCATGTCGGTGGAGGCGCGATTCATCCGGGCGGCCTGACCCGGTGGCGCGAACTCCCGGCCCAGGGCCCGGGCGTTGGAGCGGTAGTGGCCGAGGGCGGTCTCGTCCGCGCGGAACTCCGCGTACGGCTGGCTCTCCGGTTCGATCAGCAGCTCGCAGCCGGTCGCGAGGGCGCCCGCTTCGAAGGCCCGCATGACGCGGGGCTCGAGGTCGGCCAGTTCGGCCAGGGTCTCGGCCCTGACGTACCAGCGTCCGGTCGACCGTTCAGGGATGGCGTTCGGGGCGGCCCCGGCGTGGGTCACCACGCCGTGCACGCGCGCCGAGGACGGCAGCTGCTGGCGCAGCAGGCCGATGGCGACCTGAGCCACCGTGAAGGCGTCGGCCGCGTTGATGCCCGACTCGGGGTAGGCGGCGGCGTGCGCGGACTTCCCGGTGTAGGAGATCCTGGAGTGGCTGACCGCGAACGGCTGGGCTTCTGCGACGTCGACCGGCGCGGGATGCACCATCATCGCGAGGTCCACACCGGCGAAGGCTCCCCGGTCGAGCAGCTCGATCTTGCCGCCGCCGCCCTCTTCCGCCGGCGTGCCGTAGACCTCGACGGTGAGGCCGGCATCGTCGGCGACGGCTGCCAGGCCGAGCGCCGCGCCGACCGAGCTCGCGGCGATGAGGTTGTGCCCGCAGGCGTGGCCCAGGCCGGGCAGCGCGTCGTACTCGGCGCACAGCGCGATCCGGACGGGCCCGCTGCCGAACCGCGCGAGGAAGGCGGTCTCCAGGCCCAGGTAGGACGAGGTGACATCGAATCCGGCGCCGTCCAGCAGCTCGGGCACGGCGGCGGCGGCCCGGTGTTCCTCCCAGGCGGTCTCCGGGTCGGCGTGCAACCGCTGGGAGAGACCGATCAGCCGCGCGGCATGACGGTCGACCTCGCGCCTGGCCGCTTCCTTCAACGTGCCCATCACAGGTCGCCCGGCACGCCGTACGAGGGGGCGGCGGCGGGATCGAGTCCGCGGCGCACGTAGTCGTCGCGCTGCGGCAGCCAGACATCGAGCAGTTCGACCAGGCGGTCGACGGGGTCGTCGGCCCAGTCCACGCGCAGGTCGGTCACCCGCCAGTCCACGTCCGCGACGACCGCGAGGCCCGCGGAGCGCACCGGCCCCTCCTCCCCACCGGCCTCGATGGCGGCCTTCAGGGCGGCGAGCAACCGCTCCTCCAGCTCCCCCGCGGCGGCGGCGTACGCGTCGAGGAGAACGCCGGGGACGTGCTCGCCGCACAGCAGGTTGCCGGCCGCCACCATGCCGTCCGCCGTGGCGGCGGCGTGCCTGCCCAGCGTGTGCGGGCCGCTGTGGGCGAACCCGGGTCCTGAGCGGCCAAGGATGGTCAGCTGCCGGTAGTCGATCGTCTGCGCGTTCCGCGCCGCGCCGGTGACCTCGGCCAGGGCGCGCTCGGCGTCACCGTGTGCCGCCAGGCGTTCCAACAGACTCGTGCCGAGGGTGGGATCGGTGATGTTCTGCGAGGTCGCCGCACCGGTCCCGGGCCGCAGATGGGAGACGCGGGCGGCGACCGCGGGGCTCGACGAGCTGGTGACGATGCCGAACCGTTCGCCGTCACGCACCACGAGTGAGAACGTCATGCCTGTGCCACCTCGGGGATCACGGCGATCGCGTCGATCTCGCACAGCCACTCCGGGCGGGCCAGGGCGGAGACGACCAGGCCGGTGGAGATCGGGTGGACACCCCTGGTCCACCGGCCGACGGAGCGGTAGACCGCCTCGCGATAGCGCGGGTCGGTCAGGTAGATCGTCAGCTTCACCAGGTGATCCATCCGGCTGCCCGCCTCTTCGAGCAGCAGCTTGATGTTCGCCATGGCCCGGTCCGCCTGAGCCCCGGCGTCGCCGATTCCCACGGACTCGCTGGTGGCGAGGTCCTGGCCGATCTGGCCGCGGACGTAGACGGTGTTCCCGGCGACGACGGCCTGGCAGAGGTCGTTGTCGAGGCTCTGCTCGGGGTAGGTGTCGCGGGCGTTGAAGGGGCGGATCCGGGTGTGGCCGCCGGAGACGATCGGGGCCCTCACCTGGTGGTCCTCATGCGCGGAGGTCATGCCCTGCTCCTCAGTTCTTCCGGGTCGCCGGCTCGGTGTCGGGCCGGTGGGCGGTGCCGTAGGCGAGGTAGCCCCGCTGGGTCGCGATGTGGTCGGCGACGTGTCTGGCGTCGTGCCACACACCCCAGATGAAGCTGGATCCACGGCGCGACTGCCACGGCAGACCGAGGAAGTAGACGCCGGGTTCGACGGAGACTCCCCGTCGCTGGTCAGGCCGGCCGTTCTCGTCGAACGCGTCGACCCGGAGCCAGTCGTAGTCGGCGGCGAAGCCCGTCGCCCAGACGATCGAGGTGACACCTTCCCCGGTCAGGTCGAGTTCCTGACGAGGGCGGACCACACATTCCGGGTCCGGCCCCAGGACGTGCGCTTCCCGCTCCTCGGGAAGGTCGATCCCGTTGCGCTCGACGTACTCGTCGGCCGCCCGCAGCAGCTCGAGGTACCTGGCGTCGCCGAGGGCGATGTTCGCGGCCAGATCCGGGGCGAATCGCAGTACCCCGCCGTCGTACGACGTGGTCATCCCCACGAGCTCGATCCCGTCGGCGGCAAGGGCACGGAAGTCGACGGTGTGACCTCCGCGGGCGCCGCTGACCGCGATGGTGACATGCGCTGCCCCCTCCGGAGGCGTCTGTGCGTCCCAGCGCCCGAGCACCCCGAGCCACCAGCAGAAGTCCCGTCCGCGGTACTCGCGGGGAGGACGGTCGTGTGGGCCGACGGAGAGAAGGACCCGGCGTCCTGACCGGCGCAGCTCGTCGGCGATCTGCACCCCGGAGGAGCCGGCCCCGACCACGAGAACGGCGCCCCCGGGCAGTTGCCCCGGGTTGCGGTACTCGCTGGAGTGCGGTTGCACCGGTACGGCGCCGGCCGGCACGATCCGAGGGACCACGGGCCGCTGGAACGGTCCGGTCGCGGCCACGACGAAGCGCGCGTCGATGGAACCCTCCGTGGTCTCGACCCGGAATCCGGGCCTGCGGACGTTCCTGCGCACCGAGGTCACCTCGACGCCACACCGGACCGGGGCACCGATCCTCTCCACGTAAGCGACGAAGTAGTCCGCGATCTGCTCCTTCGAGGCGAAGGCGTCCGGGTCGACATCGGGGAACTCCATCCCTGGGAACCTGTCGTGCCACGCGGGGCCGTTCGCGACCAGGGAGTCCCAGCGTTCCGAACGCCATCGCTCGGCTATCCGGTGCCGTTCCAGGACGATGTGCGGTACGCCCTGGGCTCCCAGGTGCTCGCTCATCGCCACGCCGGCCTGACCCGCACCGACGATGACCACTTCGGTCTTCTCACTCAACGTTCAGCCTCCGCTCAGGCGGCAGCCCCTTCCCCTGTCACCGGTGTCGCGCGACGGTGCTACCGCAGGAGACATCCTTGAACGCGCACATAATTCTGTCCAACAGATGTTTCTGTTGCAGGCCATCTGAATTTCAGATGCCGGTCCCGGCACCGGACCTCGGCTCGGGGACGGCCGCGGCGGTCGAACATCCGGCACAGCAGCCCACCGCCGCGGCCCGCCCAGTGCCGGGGTCCGACTGTGCGGGGATGGCCGGCGCCGCCGGCGACGCCGGCGGCGGCGTGGGGCGGGCTGGCGAAGGGGCCGTCGGCCGGCCGGGGAGTGGGGCCGTGCGGGCGGCGCGGATGGCGTTGAGGATGACGAGGACCTCGGCGAGTTCGTGGACGAACACCACGGTGGCCAAGCTGAGGACGCCGAACGCGGCCAGTGGGATCAGCGTGGTGATGATGGCCAGGGACAGCGCGACGTTCTGCAGCATGACGCGACGAGCCCGGCGCGCGTGGCCGAGCAGGTGCGGGAGGTGCCGCAGGTCCTCGCCCATCAAGGCGACGTCGGCGGTCTCGATCGCGACGTCGGTGCCCATCGCGCCCATGGCGATGCCGACGTCGGCGGTGGCCAGCGCGGGGGCGTCGTTGATGCCGTCGCCGACCATGGCGACCCGTCCGCCCTCGGCGCGCAACCTGGCGATGTGCTCGGCCTTCTCCTCCGGGCGCAGGTCGGCGCGGATGTCGCCGATACCCGCGGTGGCGCCCAGGGCTGCGGCGGTTCGCCGGTTGTCGCCGGTGAGCATCACGGTGCGCACCCCGAAGCGGTCCAGCGCGGTGACGGTCTCCGCCGCCTCGGGACGCAGTTCGTCCCGGATGGCGACCGCCCCCAGCACGGCGCCGTCGCGTTCCAGCAGGACGACGGTGGCGCCCTCGGACTGGAGGCGGTCGACGTCGTCGCTCAGCGGTCCTGGCGCGACGAAGCCGGGCCTACCGAGACGGATGTGGTGTCCGTGCACCGTGCCGGTGAGTCCGTTGCCCGGCACCGCGGTGACGTCCGCCGCGTGCGGGAGATCGCCGTCGGTGGCGGCCAGGATCGCCGCGGCCAGCGGGTGTTCGCTTCGGGCCTCGAGCGCCGCGGCCAGCCGCAGCACGTCGGCGCCGGTGTCGGCGCCCGCCGTCACGGTGGCGACGACCTGCGGCGAGTTGCGGGTGAGGGTGCCGGTCTTGTCGAGGGCCACGGTCCTTATGGCGCCGAGTTGTTCGAGGGCGAGACCGCCCTTGATCAGGGCGCCGGCGCGGCTTCCGGCACCGACGGCGGCCACCACGGTGAGGGGGATGGCGATGGCCAGCGCGCACGGGGAGGCGGCGACCAGGACCACGAGCGCCCGCTCCAGCCACAGCAACGGGTCGCCGAACAGGGCGCCGAGGCCGGCGATGAGAGTGGCGAGCACGAGTATCCCCGGCACCAGCGGCCTGGCTATGCGGTCGGCGAGGCGCTGGCCGGCGCCCTTGCGTTCCTGGGCCTCCTCGACGATGTGCACGATGCGGGCCAGGGAGCTGGCGGACGCGGGAGCGGTGACCTCGACCTCGATCGCGCCACCGCCGTTGATCGCGCCGGCGTGCACGGCGTCGCCGGGGCCGGCCTCGACGGGCATGGACTCGCCGGTGATCGCGGAGTGGTCGAGGCTGGTGCGGCCGGTGCGGATCACGCCGTCGGTGACGGCCCGCTGGCCGGGGCGCAGCAACATCAGGTCGCCGGCCGCCAGTTCGCCGGGGGCGACGGTGAACTCGCGGCCGTCGCGGAGTACGGACGCGGTGTCGGGGACGAGCCCGAGCAGCGCGCGCAGGCCCCGGCGGGTGCGGGCTATCGCGTAGTGCTCCAGGCCCTCGGCTAGGGAGAACAGCACGCCGAGCATCGCGGCCTCGAAGACCTGGCCGAGCGCGACCGCGCCGATCGCGGCCAGCGTCATCAGAGTGCCGACGCCGATGTGCCGGTGCCGGATCAGGTTCCGCACCGCGCCCGGCACGAAGGTGGTGGCGCCGGCCACCGCCGCGGCCAACCCCAGGGCGGCTCCGGCGGATTCGGCGCCGGCCTGGCCGGCGCCCCAACCCGCTCCGAGCAGCAGCGCCGCGACGGCCGCCAGCCGCAGCTCACGCACCTCGTGCAGCCGCTGGCCGTGCTCCTCGGCCTCGGCGGCGGGCTCGACCGTGGCGCCCGCCGGGCCACAGCACTCGGCGCCCATCAGCAGCAGCCCTTCTCGGCCGTGTCCGGGCAGGTGCGGTCCGCCTCGACCGCGAGGACGGCGGTGCGCAGGTCGTCCAGCGCGTGCCCCAACCGGGCGTCGGCCAGCTCGTAGCGGACGCGACGACCGACCGGCACCGCGACGACGAGCCCGCAGTCCCGCAGGCAGGCCAGATGGTTGGAGAGCCGGGTACGGGAGATCCCGAGCGCGTCGGCCAGATCGGCGGGATGGGCCGGAGCCTCGCGCAGGGCGAGCAGCAGTTGGCAACGGATCGGGTCGGCGAGCGCACGGCCGAACCGGGTCAGCGCGTCGAGGTCGGTGGCGAGAGTCAGCACGACCATCACGGTACATGGATTCGTGAATCCACAACAGGCTGAACTTGGGGCCGCGTCCCTCTCGGCCGGCTGACCGGCGGCTCCGCGCTCTCCCGGGGTCGGCTTCCGGTGGCTACCATGCCTCCCATGCGTCGTGCCCTCGCCATGCGCGCCTGGCCAGCCGCCCTGCTGGCCGTCGTGGCGCTGTTGGCATGCGCTTATGCCAGCGAGACGGCGGGGCTGCTGCCACACCACGTCCCGGCGATGGCGTATTCGGCGTTCGACAGCGATCCGGTGGCGAGGCCGACCGACACCACCGCCGACGAACCGGCGAGCGGCCGCGAGGCGGTCGGCGACGGCGGCGGGAGCGAGGCCCGCGCCGCCGACCTGGACAGCTGCGCGGAGGGCTCCGGCCACTGCCTGGTCAGAGCCGCTCAGCCGAAGTCCTCGATCGCGGTCGACACGCCATCCGCCTCGGCCACGGCCCTCGTCCCCGCGCGCCCCGGCCCCGCGACACCGCCGACGGCCGCGCCACGCACGCCTCTCACTCCCGACCTCTGCCTGCTCTGCGTGAGCAGAACCTAGACCGAGGCCCCTTTCCTCAGCACCGGCCCGGCCCGCGGCGAGCTTCAGCTCGGCCGATCGGCGTGCCGGCACACGGACTTCGTCGCCGCTCGGTCCCGGCGGACCGATCCGCTCGCCCGGCCGTCT
Source organism: Streptomyces mayteni (assembly GCF_054783955.1). Classification (NCBI taxonomy): domain Bacteria; kingdom Bacillati; phylum Actinomycetota; class Actinomycetes; order Kitasatosporales; family Streptomycetaceae; genus Streptomyces; species Streptomyces mayteni. The sequence continues at coordinate 86,021 of NZ_BAAGPR010000020.1, forward strand.
CGACGCCGCCTGTTTGCGCGCGGAACCGTTCACGCCTTTACATATCAGTAACTTAGGAGTTGTCATCACCTATATGGCGTTAAACGATACGGACTTCCACGCGGACGACCCCGACGGCAGGTCCCTGGCTCCGGCGGTGGCCCTGTTCCGCTCGCTGGGAGACACGACCCGACTGGCGATCCTCAAGCGCCTGTCCCACGGCGAGGCGCGGGTGACCGAGCTCGTCGCGGTGCTGGGCCTGGCCCAGTCCACGATCTCCTCACACCTGTCGTGCCTGCGTGACTGCGGGCTCGTGGACTCCCGCTCCGAGGGCCGCTCGTCGTACTACCACCTGGCCAGGCCGGAGTTGATGGATCTGCTGACCAGCGCGGAGCAACTGCTGGTCACCACGGAGGAGATCGCGGCCTCCTGCCCCAACTACGGCATCGCCGCCATGTCGGAGGAGGGCGCGCCGTGAGGGGCGGGCACGGACCCGACACCGACGCGCCACACACCAACGGGCGATCGCCACCGCGGCGATGAGATCGGCGCCACAGGGCATCCGTTCCGACTGAGCATGGATGTCGCTATCATTGTTCTATGCCGATAATGAGTGGCGCCGCACCCGGGTTCCGGGAGGAGCTCGCGCCCGCGGTGGCGTTGTTTCGTGGCCTGTCCGACCCGACCCGCCTGGTGATCCTGCAGCGGCTGGCGGTCGGAGAGGCCAGGGTCGTGGACCTTACCGTGGCGTTGAACATGGCACAGTCCTCCGTCTCGGCGCACCTGGCCTGCCTGCGTGACTGCGGCCTGGTGACGGCGCGTCCTGAGGGGCGGCAGATGTTCTACTCGCTCACCCGCCCCGAACTGCTGGATGTGCTCGCGTCCGCGGAGACCCTGCTCGAGGCCACCGACAACGCGGTGGCGCTGTGCCCGAACTACGGCGCCGCGGCCCCGAACGGCCAGAAGCCGGCGGAGGGTGGTCGACGGAGGCGGGTCTCGGCTCGCGACCGGACACCGGCCCAGGACGACCGACAGGCCTGACCACGGCGGCCGAGTCGACCCCGGCACGCCCGAGCGCCCACCCCCGGCGCCGTTGCCGGTGCCTCGCCGCCCCGGATGATCGCCCCCGAACCGCGCCGCCGTCCACCGGCGGCGCGGTTCGGGGTTTCTTGCCGTGTTGCGACGGCAACGACTCTCCCGCCTCTCCATCCCGCGCCGACAGACTCCCACGCGCCCGCCCGGACGCGGGCGGCCTAAATTGGCCGATGACAGCAGAGATCAGCGGTGACATCGTCGAATCCGGATGAGACCAACCGGTGCCGACGGTGCCATTCGGCGAGTGATGAGCCCACTCGTCGAGGACCAAGTCAACGCCGTTCTACGGGGGATGCCGACATCCAACGCCGAGTACGGTCCTGGGCTGGTTTCGACCTGCCCGGAATGCGGGTCATCCGTCGGCCAGCCTGGTGCTCTGGCCGTGTGGCAGGCATTCCGCAATCAAGGGGGAATTGTGGACTTCGACTTTACCGCCGACCAACGGCGACGGTATGACGAGATCCTGTCCGCCACCCGTGACCAACTGAGTGACGCGCCCTCCGAATCGAACGGGCACCTCACGCGCCAGCAGTGGAAAATCGCCGCGTCACTCGGCCTGACCAGCCTGTGTCTGCCGCCGGAGCAGGGCGGTGGCGGGCTCGGCGCCCTGGACACCGCCTTGTCGCTGGAGGCTTTCGGGCGGGGCTGTCCCGACACCGGCCTGGTCTTCGCGGTCTGCGCTCATCTACTGGCCTGTGCGGTCCCCGTCAGGGACTTCGCGTCCACGGGGGTGCGCGAGGAGCTGATGTCCGGCATGGCCACCGGCGAGGTGATCGCCGCGAACGCCATGACCGAGGACGAGGCGGGCTCCGACGTGGGCCGGCTCGCCGTGACCGCCCGACGCGTGGCGGGCGGGCACGTCCTGGACGGCGAGAAGTCGTTCGCCAGCAACGCCCCGGCCGCCGACGTCATCGTCACCTACGCCGTCACCGACCCGAAGGCGGGCTTCCTCGGCGTGACCGGGTTCGCGGTCCCCCGCGACCTGCCGGGCGTGGCCGTCGGGGAGCCGATGGCGAAGATGGGCCTGAGCAGCTGCCCCGCGGCGCGGGTGAGCTTCCGGGACTGCCGCGTCCCGGCGGCGTACCGGCTCGGCGAGGAGGGCCAGGGTGGTGCCGTCTTCCAGCACTCGATGACCTGGGAACGCGCCTGCCTGCTCGCCAGCTACCTGGGCACGATGGAGCGGCAGCTCGCCACCTGCGTCGAGCACGCCCGTCGCCGCAGGCAGTTCGGGCGCCCCATCGGCGAGTTCCAGGCGATATCGCACCGCGTCGCGGCGATGAAGCAGCGTCTCGAGAGCGGCCGCCTACTCCTCTACCGCGGCTGCTGGCTGCTCGACCAGGGCCGCGACCACCTCGCCGCGATCTCCCTGGCGAAGCTGGCCGTGTCCGAGACGGCCGTCGCCAACAGCGTCGACGCCGTGCAGATCCACGGCGGCGCCGGATACCTCTCCGCGACCGGTGTCGAGCGGCAGCTGCGGGACGCCGTACCGACCACCGTCTTCTCCGGCACCAGCGAGATCCAGCGGGAGATCGTCGCCCGGGAGGTCGGGCTGTGACGCTGCACCGTTTCGTCATCGACGCCGCGGCGGCGGCTCCCGATCGGCCGGCGGTCGTCGGCCCCGCCGGATCGCTCACCTACCGGGCGCTGGACGACCGCGCCAACGCGCTGGCCGGCGGGTTACGCGCCCGGGGGGGCGGCAGGGGCGACCGGATCGTGCTGTGGGGAGACAAGTCCCCCGAGCTGGTGGCCGCGACGCAGGCCGTGCTGCGGCTGGGTGCCGCCTATGCTCCCGCCGACCGGAACGTCCCGGCACCGCGGGTGGCGGCCATGGTCCGCGACTGCGCGGCCCGCGCCGTCGTGACCGACGCCGCCGACGTCTCCGAGCTGTCCGACGAGCTGCCTGAGGACACCCATGTCCTCGACCTGGCCGCCGAGTTCGAACCCCCCTCGGCACCCGTCGACGAGGCCGTCGACGACGACACCCTGGCCTACGTTCTCTACACCTCGGGCTCGACCGGGAAGCCCAAGGGCGTCCGCGTCAGCCACGGCAACGCCACCGCCTTCGTCGACTGGGCGGTCGGCGAACTGCGGGCCACGCCCGCCGACCGGTTCGCCAATCACGCCCCGCTGACCTTCGACCTCTCCGTTCTCGACCTGTACGCCGCGTTCTCCAGCGGGCATCCCCCATGGAACGGCGTTGACTTGGTCGTCGAAGGGTGGGGCGATAGGTTGCCGCCCATGAAGCGCGCATGGGCCGTGCTACCGGTCGCACTGGTCGCACTCGTCGTGCTGGCCGGCTGCGGTGGCGCGGCGGACCGCGGTGAGGCGCCAGGCGACGGCGGGGGCAGCGGTGGGGACGGGGGCGGGGAACGTGACGGTGGTGGTGACGTGCTGGTGGTGCGGGTGACCGGTGGCATCGCGGGCGTGAACGACGTCGTCACGGTCGCGGCCGACGGCGCGGTCTCCGTGGAGCGGCGTTCGGGCGTCGAGGAACGGCGGCTCGGCGAGCCGGAGTTGGCGGAGCTGACCGCGCTGCTCCACGGCTCCGAGTTCGCCGCGCTGCCGTCACGCCTGGTCGGGGAGCCGGTGGCGGACGGCTTCCAATACGAGTTCGAGCAGGGCGGGCGTACCGTCACGGCCGACCAGGGGAGCCTGATGCCGCCGCTGGACGAGATCCTCACGCTACTCGACTTCTGACGCATGGTCTGTACATGCTCGTTCACCATGGCTACGCTCTCCCCCGCCTGATCACAGATGTGACCGGGCTTCACGCATATCTCCACACTCGCGCCGTCCCCGGCGGATTCACGTAGCAGGTCCACCGCACAGGTCCACTCGATCCCCGGGAGCGTCACGTGTTCCGGAAGTACGCCCTGCCCGCCTGCCTCCTGGCCGCCCTGCTCGCGCCGTCGCCCGCCGCCGAAGCACCCGTGCTCGCACCGGAGTTGCGGGCCGAGGTGGCGGCCGGCGAGGCCGTCGAGTTCACCGTGGCGCTCAACGAGACCGCCGATCTCTCCGCCCTCGACGCCCTCGACGACGCGGCCGACCACGCCGAGCGGGTCACCGCCGGCTACGCGGAGCTGCGGGAGGTCGCCGACCGCTCCCAGGCCGGGCTGCGGCGGCTGCTCGACGGTTCGGGCGCCGACTACACCAGCCACTGGCTGGTCAACTCCCTCACCGTCACCACCGACGACCCGACGCTGCTCGACGCGCTGGCCGACCGGCCCGAGGTGCGGGAGATCCGCGAGGTGCCGGCCGTCCGGCTGCCGGAGGCCGGCGCCCGGGCGGTCACGGCGGCGGACGACGAGGAGGCGGACTACGGCTGGAACATCCCGGCCACCCGCGCGCCCGAGGTGTGGTCCGGGTTCGGCACCCAGGGCGAGGGCGTGGTGATCGCCTCCATCGACTCCGGCGTGATGTTCGACCACCCGGCGCTCGTCGACAGCTACCGGGGCAACCTGGGCGGGGGGCTGTTCAGCCACGACCACAACTGGTTCGACCCGGCCCAGGTCTGCGGCACCCCGTCCCTGGCGCCCTGCGACAACCACGGGCACGGCACCCACACACTGGGCACCGCGGTCGGCGGGGCGACCGAGGCGTTCGGCCCGATCGGGATGGCGCCCGGCGCGACGTGGATCGCGGCCAAGGGCTGCGAGAACCGTTCCTGCACCTACGAGTCGCTGCTGCGCTCCGGCGAGTGGATCGTCGCCCCCACCGACCTCACCGGCGCCGATCCGCGCCCCGAGCTGGCCCCGCACATCGTGACCAACTCGTGGGGCTCGACGGCCGACGACCCGTTCTACGAGGAGATCGTGGACCGCTGGCGCGACCTGGGCATCTTCCCGGTGTTCGCGGCCGGCAACAACGGCCCCTCCTGCGACTCGCTGGCCTCCCCAGGCGACTATCCGACGACCTTCGGCGTCGCCGCGTACCAGCCGGACGGCGCCATCGCCCGCTTCTCCAGCCGGGGCACGGACGGCGGCACCGCGGGCCCCTCGCTCGCCGCGCCCGGGGTCACCATCGTCTCGGCCGACGGCCGCAGCCTGCCGGTCGAGCCCGGCTACGCGGTGATGAACGGCACCTCGATGGCCGCGCCCCACGTGGCGGGCGCGGTGGCGCTGCTGTGGTCCGCCTCGCCCGAGCTGTTCGGCCGCGACGCCGCCACCGCCGAGGCGCTGCGCGCCGGCGCGGCCCCCGGCGGCGACGGCGGCTGCGGCACCACGAGCCGCGGCGACGCCGCCTTCGGCGCCGGCCGGCTCGACGCCTACGCGGCGGTCGCGGCCGCGCCACGCGGCGACACCGGAACCCTGGTGATCACCACCACGACCACCGGCCACGCGCCGCTGCCCGGCGCCCGCGTCGACGTCACGGGCCCCGTCGCACGGCGCGTGGTGGCCACCGACCGGCAGGGCGCCACCCGGCTCACCCTGCCGGTGGGCGACTACCGGCTCTCCGCCACCGGGTTCGGCCACCGGACGGCGACCGGCGACGCCACCGTCACCGCGGGCGCCACCACCACCGTGACGCTGGCCCCGCCGCCACTGCCCACCACGGAGCTGCGCGGCACCCTGCTGGACAGCGCCGGCTTCCCGGCGCCCGGCAGCCTGGTCAGGCTCCAGAACACCCCGCTGCCCTCGGCCACCACCGACGCCCAGGGCCGCTTCACCATCCCCGGGGTGCCGACCGGGAGTTACCTGCTGACCACCACCGCCTGGGGCTGCGGCACCGCCACCCAGGCCGAGTTGACCATCCCGGCCGACGCCACGCCCACCGTGCGCATGCCCTACGCCTCCGACGCGTCGGGCCACGTCTGCCACGGCACCGCGCCGGCCCCGGTGTCGGCGACCACGGCCACCGGCATCACCGGCGACGACGCCTTCGGCACGGTGCGACTCCCCTTCGCCTTCCGGCACTACGGCGTCGACCACGACACCGCGTACGTCGGCACCAACGGCTTCCTGAGCTTCACCGCCGGCAGCGTGCTGCCCGTCAACTCCCGTATCCCGAGCGGCGGTCAGCCGAACGCGGCGGTGATGGCGTTCTGGGACGACCTGGTGGTGGACGCCCAGGCGGCCATCCGCACCGGGGTCAGCGGCACCGCGCCGCAGCGCAGGTTCGCCGTCGAGTGGTCGAACGTGCTGATCTACGGCACGAACGACCGGATCAGCTTCCAGGTGGTGCTGGGCGAGGCCGGCGGCCTGACCATCGAGTACCTGGCCGTCCCCGACACCCCGCGCGCCCGCGGCGACTCGGCGACCATCGGCATCGAGAGCGCCAACGGCGGCCGGGGCGTGCAGTTCTCCTACAACCGGCCGGTGTTGGCCGCCGGCACCGCCTTCCGCTACGAGATCCCAGGGCTTGTCGAGGGCACCGTCACCGACCGCGACTCGGGGGCGCCGATCGCCGACGCGCTGGTCACCGTGGTCCGCGACCTGGGCTCCGGCGCCACCGACCCCGAGCCGCTCACCACCCGCACCGACGCCCAGGGCCGCTACCGGCTCGGCGTCCCCTACGGCGACCTGACCGTCAGCGCCCGCACGACACGGCACGCGACGGTCAGCGCCGAGCACACCCTCACCCCCGAATCCCGGTACGTCACCCGGGACTTCACGCTGGAGGCCAACGAGATCCGCGGCACCGTCAGGGACGGCGCCGGCCAGCCGATCGGCGGCGCCCGCGTCACCCTCGACCCGGGCGGGGAGAGCACGGTCACCGACTCCTCGGGCGGCTACCGGCTCCCCGCGCTGCCCGGCGGCACCTACACCGTGACCGCCGCGGAGGCGCCCTGCCGGGAGACCGACGCCGAGACCGTGATGGTGCGCGGCAGCCACGTCGTGGACCTCGACCTGCCGGTCAAGCGCGACGGCTTCGGCCACGGCTGCGCCCGCGAGCGGGCCGCCGCCGTGGCCCCGGTCGAGGGGACGGCCCTCGACCTGACCGGCGACGACGAGGACGTGCGGGTGGAACTGCCGTTCCCCGTCCCGTTCTACGGCGAGACCTACACCCACGCCTGGATCGCCACCAACGGCTACCTCAGCTTCGTGGACTCCGGCTCCTACTGGTCCAACCGCGCGCTGCCCAGCCCGAGCCTGCCGGACGGCGCGCTCTTCCCCTTCTGGGACGACCTCTACGTCGACGGCGAGGCGTCGGTGGTCACCGCCGTCACCGGAACCGCGCCGCACCGGGTGTTCACCGTCGAGTGGCGGAACGTCACCGACTTCCTCGGGAACTTCCGGGCGACCTTCCAGGCGTCGATCGCCGAGAACGGCGAGGTGAGCTTCGCCTACCTGGACCTGACGAGCGAGGACGGGGACGAGGACGCGCTGGGCGGCGGGGCCAGCATCGGCATCGAGTCGCCCGACGGCACCGACGCCCTCCCGTACGCGTACGCCGAGCCCGTACTGGCCGAGGGGGACGTGATCACCTTCCCCTCCCCCAGTGATCGCCGGCGGTGATCACTACCGGTGATCGCCACCGGTGATCGTCCCCATCACCGAAGAGGAGAGACCGTGACGAGCACGGAGATCCCCCCGCCCCGCACCCCGGTCGGCCGGCCGAGATCCGGCCTGGCCGCCGCGGCGCGCGCCGTCAGCGCCTCGCTGCTGCCGCTCGCCCTGCTCTTCGCCGCCGCCTACGGCGCGCTGGCGCTCGCCGGCTCGGGCCGGCTCGGCGCCCGCGCCGAGGCGTTCACCGTGCTG
>NZ_BAAGPR010000021.1:0-70481 GCF_054783955.1 Streptomyces mayteni
GGGGGGGGGGTGGGTGGGGAAAACCCCCGCCCCGCCACCCCCGGCGCCGCTGCGAGGGCTCACCACCCGCCTGGACCTTCGCCGCAGGCCGCCACCCACCCCCCGCCGTACCGTGAATCCGGCGCTTCGGAAAATTCGGGGCGAATCGGACCGGCACCGCGGAGGGCGGCTCACATGGCACGGGACTCCGACGCGACGACGCCCCTCCCCACGACCCACACCGCCGAAACCGCCGAAACCGCCACCCCGGCCGGGCAGGCCCTCGTGCCGGTGGCCCCCACCCCCCTCTCCGCCGACGAGGCCGAGGCCCACGTCCGCCGCAACGCCTTCGCCGCCGCCCCACCCCTCCGCACCGGCGTCGAGCTCGAGTGGTTGGTGCACGACCGCCGCGACCCCGGCCGGCTGGTGCCGGCCGACGTGCTGGACGCCGCGCTGCTGCCGCTCGCCGTGCCCGGCGCGCTGCCCGGCGGCTCCCGCGTCACCCGCGAGCCGGGCGGCCAGGTCGAGCTGAGCGGGCCGCCGGCGACCAGCCTCGGCGGCTGTGTCGGCGCCGCCGCCGACGACGTGGCCGCGCTGCGGCACGTCCTGGCGGCCGCCGGCCTGACCCCCGTCGGCGTCGGACTCGACCCGCACCGCACCCCGCCCCGCGTGCTCGACGCCCCCCGCTACCGCGCGATGGAGGCGTACTTCGACCGCTTCGGTCCCGGTGGCCGGATCATGATGCGGGCCACCGCCTCCGTCCAGGTCTGCGTCGACGCGGGCGACGAGTCCGCCGGGCCGACCGGCTACCGGGCGCGCTGGCTGCTCGCCCACCGCCTCGGCCCCGTGCTGGTCGCCGCGTTCGCCAACTCCCCGCTCTGGCGCGGTCGTCCGACCGGCTGGCGGTCCACCCGGCAGGCGTTGTGGGCCCGCATCGACCCGGGCCGCACCCGCCCCCCGGCGCCGGACGCCGACCCGCGCGCTGCCTGGGCCGAGTACGCGCTGGACGCGCCGCTGCTGTGCGTCCGCCGCGACCCGCCGGCCGCCTGGACCGCGCCCCACGCCCGCTCCTTCCGGTCGTGGCTCCGCGGCCCGCACGGACGCCAGGACCGGCCGCCCGCCCTGTCCGACCTGGACTACCACCTCAGCACCCTCTTCCCGCCGGTCCGACCGCGCGGCTGGCTCGAACTCCGCATGATCGACGCCCAGTCGGGAGACGACTGGATCGTCCCGGTCGCCGTCGTCCGCACCCTGCTCGACGACCCGGCCGCCGCCGAGGCCGCGCACCGCGCCACCGAGCCGCTCACCGGAGGCGCCCCGCTGCCCCGCCCGGAGCTCTGGCTGCGCGCCGCCCGCCACGGTCCGGCCGATCCGCTGCTCGGCCCTGCCGTCCGCGCCTGCCTGGCCGCGGCCGAGGCCGCGCTGGCCCGGGACCCGGCCGACGCCCGCCTGCGCGCCACCGTCGGCCGCTTCGCCGACCGCTACGCCGAACGCGGACGCTGCCCGGCGGACGACCACCTCGACAGCCTGGACCAGCGCCGACGCCGACCGCCGCTGGAAGGGGCCCGCCGTGACTGACCACACCCTCGCCGGGCCCGACACCCAGCCCCGGCCCCAGCCCCAACAGCCGGCACCGGACGAGATCGCCGCCGCCCTGGACGCCGCGCGGCGCCGCACCCACGCCCTCACCGACTGCCTGCCCGAGGACGAACTCACCGCCCAGCATTCCCCGTTGATGTCCCCCCTGGTCTGGGACCTGGCGCACATCGGCAACCAGGAGGAGATCTGGCTGGTCCGCGCCGCCGGCGGCCGGCCCGCGCTGCGCCCCGAACTCGACCAGTACTACGACGCGTTCCGCCACCCCCGCGCCGACCGCCCGGCGCTGCCGCTGCTCGGCCCGGGACCCGCCCGCCGCTACCTCGCCGAGGTGCGGGCCCAGGCCCTGGACGTGCTCGTCGACGCGTCCCCCGAGGCCCTTCTCCTCTTCCGGATGATCGCCCAACACGAGCAGCAGCACGACGAGACGATGCTCGCCACCCACCAACTCCGCGGCGGCCCCGCCGTCCTCGACGCCCCCGCCCCGCTCCCGGCGCCGGCCGACGTCGCCGCGCTGCCCCGCGAAGTCCTCGTCCCCGGTGGCCCGTTCACCATGGGCACGGACGCCGCCGCCGACCCCTACGCGCTGGACAACGAACGCCCCGCGCGCCGCGTCGACGTGCCCGCGTTCTGGCTGGACACCACCCCGGTCACCAACGCCGCCTACCAGGAGTTCGTCGCCGACGGCGGCTACCGGGAGGCCAGGTGGTGGCACCCGGAGGGCTGGCTGCACCGGGTCCGGGCCGACCTCACCGCCCCCGCCTTCTGGCGCCGGGAGCGCGACGCCTGGCTCCGCCGCCGCTTCGGCCACACCGAGCCCGTGCCCCCGAACGAGCCCGTGGTGCACGTCTGTTGGTACGAGGCCGACGCCTACGCCCGCTGGGCGGGACGCCGGCTGCCCACCGAGGCCGAGTGGGAGAAGGCCGCCCGCCACGACCCCGCGACCGGCCGCTCCCGACGCCACCCCTGGGGCGAAACGCCGCCCACCCCCGAGCACGCCAACCTCGGCCAGCGGCACCTGGGCCCCGCCCCCGCCGGGAGCTACCCGGCCGGCGCCGCGCCCTGCGGCGCCCGCCAACTCCTCGGCGACGTCTGGGAGTGGACCGCCACCGACTTCACCGGCCACCCCGGCTTCGCGGCGCACCCCTACCGCGAGTACAGCGAGGTCTTCTTCGGCACCGGGTACAAGGTGCTGCGCGGCGGCTCCTTCGGCACCGACCCCGTCGCCTGCCGATCCACCTTCCGCAACTGGGACTTCCCGGTACGCCGCCAGATCTTCGCGGGATTCCGCACCGCCCGCACCGCCCGCACCACCCGCGACGCCGACGCCCCCGCCGGAGGCCGGTGATGTGCCGCCACCTCGCCTACCTCGGCCCGCCCCGGGCGCTCGCCGAGATCGTCACCGACCCGCCGCACAGCCTCTACGCGCAGTCCTACGCGCCCCGCCACCAGGTCGGCGACGACCAACCCGCCCTCAACGCCGACGGCTTCGGCGTCGGCTGGTACCCGCCGCACGACCGCGCGGGCCCCGTACGCTACCGGCGCGCCGTCCCCATCTGGGCGGACGCCAACTTCCCCGGCCTGTCCCACCTGTTGCGCAGCGGCGCGGTGCTCGCCGCCGTCCGCTCCGCCACCCCGGGCAACAGCCTCGACGAATCGGCCGCCGCGCCCTACGCGTTGGGCCGCTGGCTGTTCTCCCTCAACGGCTTCGTGCAGCGCTGGGAGTCGCTGCCGGGCGACACCGGCGAGCCGCTCTCCGCCTCCGACCTGCTCTCCATGGAGGCGCACACCGACGCGGCCCTGCTCTGGGTGATGATCGCCCGCCGGCTCACCGCGGGCACCCCGGCCGCCGACGCGCTGGCCGAGGTCGCCGGGCTCACCGCCGCCGCGCGCCCCGGGGCCCGCCTCAACCTGCTGCTCACCGACGGCGAGGCCATCGCCGCGATCCGCCGCGGCGCCTCCCTCTACTACCGCAGGTCGACCGGCGAGGTGACCGTCGCCTCCGAGCCGACCACCGACGACCCCGACTGGCACGAGGTCCCCGACCAGTCGCTCCTCCTCACCACCCAACACACCGCGGAGATAGCCCCGTTGTGACCCTCGCGAAAGGAACCCCCCATGCCCAACTCCACCACCGGCGACTTCACCGTCGAACGCCGCGTCGCCGCCGACCACTTCGCCCGCGCACTGCGGGCCGACGTCCAGGCCGGGCTCACCGAGAACCCCAAGACCCTGCCGCCCAAGTGGTTCTACGACGCCCGCGGCAGCATGCTCTTCGACCGCATCACCCGGCTCCCCGAGTACTACCTCACCCGCGCCGAACGCATGGTGCTCCGGGCCAACGCCGAGCGGATCGCCGAACTCACCGCCGCCCACACCCTCGTCGAACTCGGCTCTGGCTCCTCGGCGAAGACCCGCATACTCCTCGACGCCCTCACCGCCGACGGCACCCTGCGCCGCTACGCCCCCCTCGACGTGAGCGAGTCCGCCCTGACGTCCGCCGCCGAGAACCTGGCCGCCGCCTATCCGGGACTCCGGATCACGGCCACCGTCGCCGACTTCGAGACCGACCTCGCGCTCCCCGACGCCTCCGACGCGCCCCGCCTGGTCGCCTTCCTCGGCTCCACCCTCGGCAACCTCGACCCCGAACAGCGCGCCGCCTTCCTCGGCCGGCTCCGCCAGGCCCTCACCGCACCGGGCGACGCGCTGCTCCTCGGCGTCGACCTCGTCAAGGACCCGGCCCGCATGCTCCGCGCCTACGACGACGGCCAAGGCGTCACCGCCGAGTTCAACAAGAACCTGCTCACCGTCCTCAACCGCGAACTCGACGCCGACTTCGACCCCGGCGCCTTCGACCACCGCGCGATCTGGAACGAGGAGGACGAACGCATGGAGATGCGGCTCCGGGCCCGCATCACCCACACGGTCAAGATCCCGACGCTCGACCTCACCCTCGACTTCCTCCGCGGCGAGGACCTGCGCACCGAGATCTCCTGCAAGTTCAGGCGCGAGGGCCTGGAGCCGGAGCTGACGCAGGCCGGCTTCACGCTGGAGCACTGGTGGACCGACCAACAGGAACGGTTCGCCGTGCTCCTCGCGCTGCCGGCCTGAGTCTTCGGGTCGGTCAGCTCCCGTCTCCGACCTCGATGTGCCGCTTGCCGGTGCCGGCCGCCTTGGGAATCCGCACCGTCAACAGGCCGTCGCTCAGCGTCGCGGTCACGCCCTCGGCGTCCACCTGGCCCGGCAGCATCGTCCGGTACTCGAACCGGCCGGTGCGCCGGGTGCCGCGGTGCAGCGTGCCCTTCCGCTCCTGCTCCGCGAACTCGCCGCTGATCACCAGCTGACGCTCGTCCAGCTCGATGTCGACGTCCTCGCGCCGTATCCCGGGCAGCTCGCACTCGATCAGGTACGCGTCGTCCAGCTCCGTCAGATCCGCCAACGGCGCCCACGCCGTGGGCCTCGCCAGCCCACCGCCGACGGTCGATTCGAGCAACGTCCCCATCCGGTTGAACAGGTCGTCGAACTCGGACATCGTGTCCCGCCCCCAGGACCGCCGACCGTCGATCACGGGCCGCTGTCGTCGCATGGGAAGTGTCATGACGGCTCACCTCCAAAAGGAGAAATCGTGACAATTCCGCCACTTCCCATGCTAGTGAACCCACCCGCCCCCTGTCACACCTGCCCCCGGGCCCCCCGCGAGCCGCCTGCCGGCACCGGACCACCCGCTACACTGTCGACCGACGCGCCTTCGTAGCTCAGGGGATAGAGCACCGCTCTCCTAAAGCGGGTGTCGCAGGTTCGAATCCTGCCGGGGGCACCGTGTGAACGCCCCGGACCGATCATGGTCCGGGGCGTTCGTCATCGTCAGCCGCCGGCCGCCTTGGCGATGATGCGCTCCATCTCCTCCCGGTCGAAGGCCCGCAGCGTCGTGGAACGGACGTTGCCCACCCCGGCCAGCTGGAGAAGTGCCGCGCCGGCGGTCGCGTCGTCCGGCGCTTCGAGGACGACCACGAGGTCGTAGGGGCCGACGGTCCAGTAGATGCTCAGCAGCTCGGCCCCCAGCCGCCGCACCGCCGAACCGAAGGTCTCGGCGCGCTCCGCGGTGTCCTCGTAGTTCCGGACCCCCTGGTCGGTCCAGTTCAGCAGGGCGACGTACGTCGGCATCTTCCTTCACCTCCGCTAGGGGACACATCGCGAGGTCAAGCCTGGCCGACCGTGCCGGAACCCGCACGAGGTGCGCGCCCGAACGAGGGGTGCGGGCCGCCCCGACCGCCGAGGCGCCGGTTCCGGTTCGGTGCGAGCATGGGGGGATGGGTGACGGGGTGGGGCGGGAGGGGTTGTTGCCCGTCGGGTGGCCGCTCGCGGTGCTGCTCGTCGGTCTTTTGGTGGCCGCCGGTGGGGTGGCGGCGTTCGCGAGTCTGACGCGGGACGACGGGCGCGGCTACGCGCGGTCGGTGCTGGTCGCCGGCGGGCGGGCGGTGGCGCAGCTGGCGGCGGTGTCCGTGCTGATCGGCTGGGTCGTCGGGTCGTGGGCCGCGCTGGCCGGGTTCCTGCTGGTGATGTACGCGGTCGCGGTGTGGACGGCGGGGCGGCGGGTCACCGACGACGGGAGCTGGTGGTGGGTCGCGGTGCCGATCGGCGCCGGTCCCGTGCCGGTGCTGGCGGCCGTGTCGGCCACGGGCCTGGTGCCGGCGCGGGGGATCACGCTGATCCCGGTCGCCGGGATCCTGATCGGCGGCTCGCTGACCGCGACGGCGCTGGCCGGCCGGCGGGCGCTGGAGGAGCTGACGACGCGGCGCGGTGAGGTGGAGGCGGCGCTGGCGCTCGGCCTGCCGCCCCGGGAGGCCCGGCTGGAGATCGCGCGGACCGCCGCGTCGGGGGCGTTGATCCCCGGCCTCGACCAGACCAGGACGGTGGGTCTCGTCACGCTGCCCGGCGCGTTCGTCGGCATGCTGCTCGGCGGGGCCTCGCCGGCGCAGGCCGGCGCGGTGCAACTGTTCGTGCTGCTGGCGCTGTTGGCGGCGCAGACCATGGCGGTGGCGCTCACGCTCGAGCTGGTGGCGCGTGGCCTGCTGCGCCGGGACGGTTAGCGGTCCTCGGCGGTGACCTGGCGCAGGGTGCGGCCGGTGCGGGCGGAGCGGGCGCGTTGGGGGTCCGGGGTGCCGCGCTCTGAGGCGTGGCGGTCGGCGCGCTTCACCAGCAGCCAGGCGTTCTCGCGGAACCTGGTGAGGGCGTAGCCGCCGTGCAGCTTCGCGCCGTCGAGGCGGAAGGACAGGTGGCCGCGGTGCAGCGCGTCGGCCACCGGGCGGCCCTCGACCTGGTAGGTGCCCTCGTCCCAGATGATCACCGGCCCGGCGCCGTACTCGCCGCGGCCGATGACGCCCTCGAAGTCGCGGTACTCCAGCGGGTGGTCCTCGGTCGGCATGGCGAGCCGCTTGTCGTGCGGGTCGGTCGAGGGGCCCTTGGGGATCGCCCAGGACTTCAGGACGCCGTCGGCCTCGAGGCGGAAGTCGAAGTGCGTGGTGGAGGCGTCGTGGATCTGCACGACGAAGCGCGGCGCGCCCTCCGGCGGGCCCTCGCCGCCGCTGGGTTCGGTCGTCCTGGCGAAGTCCCGCTTGCGCCGGTACTCCGTGAGATCCCTGGCCACCCTGCCCATGCTGGCAGTGGCGAGCCCGGTCCGCATCCTCAGTCGACGGGGGAGCCGTTCCGCAGTTCGACGGTGTGGCCGTCCCGGCGGGCGGCCACGGCCGCCCGGACGCGGCGGGCCAGCAGCGGGATCAGCCGCTCGCCCACCAGAGCCGGCTCGACGAACGCGAACGCCCGCAGTTCGTCGGCCGGGAGGCGGATCCCGGCGACGTCCTCGGGCGAGAGCCGGCCGCTGTCGTAGACGTGGGTGAGGGCGTCGCTCCTGCCAGGACGCGGCCCCGCCCAGTCGACGACCAGCAGCCGCCCGGGCGGGCGGACCAGACCGAGCTCCTCCTCGACCTCCCGGGCCGCGCCCTCGCGCGGGCTCTCGTTCTCCTCGACCGCGCCGCCCGGGAGCTCCCACGGCTCCTTGTACACCGGGTCGACCAGCAGCACCCGCCCGTCGCCGTCCAGGAACAGCACGCCGGCGGCGACCCGCTTGCGCGGCAGCGACCGGTCGTAGGCGGAGAGTTCGGCGGGGTGCGAGGGAACGGCCATGGTCGGCAGGGTAGTCGGGTCGGCCGGCCGCGACCGGAGACTGACCGAGTACGTCGCCGAGCTATGTCAACTGACCGGCGCGTGACCGAGATTGACCAATTGGCCCGATCTGTGGGGGCATTCGTCGCCAGCGTATGAAGATCGTTCCGATTACGTCTCGTAGCGCTGGCATATCGGAGGGTTGACGTTGTAGCGTCCCCACCACACGACGGAGCCCGGCCAGGCGGCAACCAGGGACCGGGCCCCGCGAAACGTCAGCCTCGATCAGTGGAGGGCACATGCCTCCTGAACGCACGCTGCGGTTCGACCGTAGCATCCCCCGCCAGGCGGTGGTAGGAACGCGGCGGGCGCTTGCCAGGAAGGTCAACGGCGTGGCGAGGCCCGTTCCCGCGTCCGCCGCCGGCGGATCCGCCGGGGCCGCGGGCCGTTGACGGGCGGGGCCGCGCCGCCCCGCCCCGCCGGCCGGTACCGGCGGCCGACCGTCGTTTCGCCCGGCGGCCGACCGGTCTCGCGCCGACTTCCGGTGAGAAACCGACGTATCCCAGGGAACGTGTGTTGACCCCTTGCAAGAACGCCAAGTGCGGCAAGCCGATCGAACCCAACCCCGTCGGGCGTCCCAAGGAGTACTGCGACAAGCGGTGTCGGGACGCCGCATACCGGGCCGGACACGCCGTGCCGGCACCGAACGCCCAACGCTTCACGCCCTGCCTCCAGGACATCACCCGCGATCTCGCCCGCCGGGTCGAGGCGTTGGGGCGGGCCGCCGAGGCGGACGACCGCAGCGGGGCGCACGCGCTCCGGGTGCTGGAACTCGCCGCCGGGCTCGGCCCGGTGGTGGAGGACCTGGAGGCCGCGTCGGTGCAGCAGGCCCGCGACCGCCGGGTGCGGGCCGCCGAGATCGCGCGGCGGCTCAACGTCTCGCCCGGCCGGCTGCGCAGCCGCTGGCCCACCGACCGGGTGGCCCGCCGGATGCGTCAACGCGGCCGCGCCAACGGGGCGTTCATCGTCCGGCAGGGCTCGGACGCCGCGGCGGCCGAGGCCCCGGAGGTGACCGCGCTCGCCCTCGCCCTGGCCCGGCTGCAGCGCGCGAGCGGGCGCAGCCTGCGGGAGTTGGGGCAGCGCACCGGGGTGTCCGCCTCCTACCTGTCCCGGGTCCTCAGCGGGAAGCGCCGCCCCTCCTGGGAGTTGGCCCAGGCCCTGACCGCCGCCTGCGGTGGGGACCAGGCCGCGATACTGCCGCTCTGGCAGGCGGCGCGTCCACCCGCGCGTCCCCCGGCACGCACGCCCCCACGTACCGCAGCCCGCCCGCCCGCACCACGCACGCCGGTGAGTGCCCCGGCGCGGGCCGGGAGCGTCGGCCCGCCGGCGGCGGCCTTCGGCTGACCCGGGGCCGGCGCGCCACCCACCAGTGACCACGAGAGACCCCCTTGACCGTGCTCCCCCTGCCCTTACCCCCCGACTACGAGGCGTTCCTCGCCCTGCACCGCGAGCGCTACCTCGCCTACGCCCGCCACCACCGCCCCCACCCCGACGCCGACCGGGACGTCGCCGCCGTCCTCGAACAGCTGCTCCGCGGCTGGCGCGGCGTGCTGAGCCACCCCAACCCCGCCTCCCTCGCCTGGCGGCTGCTCACCGCCCGGATCCACCACCAGGCCGGTGAACAGCCGCCGGCCCAGTACGACGCGCACGTGCTGCACCGGGTGCTCGGCTACCCGGTGACGGCGGTGGCCGCCGCGATGGGGCAGACGCCCGCCACCGTCCGGTACCTGCTCGGCGCCACCGGCCGCTGACCGTCCCGCGCCGGCGTTCCAGGGGTCCGGTATCTCCGCAGGTCAGCAGCGGTTTCGGCGTTCCCGCATGCCTGATCGGCCGGCGACCGTTGAGGCCGGGACGGCGGCGGACGAGGCTGTGTTCCGTCAACGCGATCACGTTGGCACGACCACCTCAGCTCCGTCAGGGGGACCTTCGTCATGACGTTCCGTCCGGGCCTCGCCCGCGCCGCCTGCGCCGCCGCCATCAGCGTGGCCGCGCTGGCCGGCACGCTCGCCTTCGGCGGCGGCACCGCCACCGCGCACGACGCGCCCGCCGCGCACGCCTCGTCCGGAGGGCCGGCCATGCCCGCCGTGCCGAGCCCGCTCGCGCCGGGCGACCTGCCGCCCCACTCGACGCCGTGGACCGCGGGACCGCTCACCAGTGGTGCCGGCGACCCGCTGTTCTGCCTGGAGAACGCCGTCCCGGAGCGCGGCACGGTGCGGCGCGACTTCCGCACCGAGCTGGAGACCAACGCCACCCAGCTGATCATCGACCGGAACAGCCAGGCGGCCGCCCGCCGCACGGTCGCCACCCTGCGCGCCGCCGTCGAGAACTGCGCGGACGGCTGGGCCGGCCAGTACCCGGGTGCCACCGCCGAGTGGGCCGACTACGGCCCGATAGCGGCGGGCGACGGCGGCCGCGTCTACGGCGTCGGCACGTCGATGCCCGAGCTCACCGACGACGTCCACCTCTTCGCCGTCGGCCGCAGCGGCGACCTGGTGACGGTCGTGGTGTGGGGCGAGATGGGCACCCTGGCCTCGGCGCCGACCGACGCCTTCCGCGACACCGCCCGCATCGCCGTGGACCGCCTCGACGGCTAGTTCAGGCCCGGCGGTGGGTGAAGGGGACGCGCCCGGCACGGGGGTCCGGGCGCGCCCTGAGCGGCGGACGCCGCCACCCACGGCGATGATGTGACCATGACGCAGCGGCGTGCCGGCCCTGCCGGGGTCGCGGCCGGCGACCTTGGCACCGACTCACCGACCGGCCGCCGGGTGCTCGCCAGCGCCGTGCTCGGCTCCGGCATGGCGCAGCTCGACGGCACCATCGTGACCGTCGCGCTCCCCAGGATCGGGGCCGACCTCAACGTCCCGCTGTCCGACCTCCAGTGGACCCTCAACGCGTACATGCTCACGCTCGCCGGCCTGATCCTGCTCGGCGGCGGCCTGGGGGACCGCTACGGGCGGCGGCGCGTCTTCGTCTGGGGGGTGGTGTGGTTCACCATCGCCTCCCTGCTCTGCGGGATGGCGCCCAGCGGGACGGCGCTGATCGGGGCGCGGGCGCTGCAGGGCGTGGGCGGCGCGCTGCTGACACCGGGCTCGCTGGCGCTGATCCAGTCCTCGTTCCGGCCCGAGCAGCGGGCCAAGGCCGTCGGTCTGTGGTCCGGGCTCGGCGGGGTCGCCATCGCCCTCGGCCCCTTCCTCGGCGGCTGGCTGGTGGACGGTCCTGGCTGGCGCTGGATCTTCTTCATCAACGTGCCGTTCGCGGTGATCATCCTGGTGCTGACCAGGCGGGTGCCGGAGAGCCGCGACTGGGAGGCCAGCGGCCGCTTCGACATCCTCGGCGCCGCGCTGGCCGCGGTGGGCCTCGGCGGCGTCACCTACGCGCTGATCGGCCGCTTCTGGCCGGCCGCGGTCGGCGGCGTGGCGGCCTTGGTGGCCTTCGTGTGGTGGGAACGGCGGACTCCGCGCCCCATGCTGCCGCTCGGCGTCTTCCGCTCCCGGCTCTTCACCACCACCAACCTGGTGACGCTCTGCCTCTACGCGGCGATCGGCGGCGCCTTCTTCCTGCTGCCCACCCAGCTCCAGAACGGCCTCGGCTACGACGCGCTGCAGGCCGGCGTCGCGACGCTGCCGATGACGCTGCTGCTCACCGCGCTCTCCGGCCCCGCCGGGGCGCTGGCGCAGCGGATCGGGCCCCGGGTGCCGATGACGGTCGGCCCGCTGGTGGCCGCCTGCGGTCTCGTGCTGCTGCACCGGGTGCACCCGGGCGGCTCCTATCTGACGGACATCCTGCCGGCCGTCGTCGTGCTCGGCCTCGGCCTGAGCCTGTTCGTGGCGCCGCTGACGGCGACGGTGCTGGCCTCGCTGCCGGTGCGGCGGGCCGGGGTGGCCAGCGGCGTCAACAACGCGGCGGCGCGGGTGGCGCAGCTGTTCGCCGTCGCCGCGCTGCCGTTGGCCGTCGGGCTCTCCACCGACCAGTACCGGAACGCGAGCGCGGTGGACACGGCGTTCGGCAAGGCGGTGCTGATCTGCGCCGGTCTGATGGTGGTCGGCGGACTGGTCTCGCTGGTCACCGTGCCTGGCCGGCTCACGCCGGCGGCCGAGGGCGAGTCCGTTCCCCAGCCCGAGTGCACCCCGCACTGCGCGATCGGCTCGCCACCGCTCGAACCGGGCGGCGAGCCGAGAGGCGGCGAACGCTCAGGCCCTGACGCCGGCCCCGACCGGGCCGGGGGCGCGTAGCGGGCACGGCAGGCGTGGGTCGCTGTGGTTGGGGGAGCAGCCGACGACGTCGAGGGTGAGGTAGCCGGTGCCGCGCAGATACCAGCCGGCGTGCACGTCGCCGCCCCAGCCGAGGCGCTCCGCGGCCCGCTCGGCGCGGGTCGCCGCCTGCTCGCGGTCATGCTCCACGGCGAACGCCGGGGCGGCGCGCCCCAGCTCGCGCCGGAACCAGTCGGCCGCGTCCTCTGACGTCCGGCAGGTGTGGGCGATGGCGGAGGACGGGCGCAGCAGCCAGTCGCTGATCCGGATCGGGGTGCAGATGTTGGCGAGGAAACCGGGGGAGGGACCGAACGGGCCGGGCCGGCGGTCGGCCTCCTGGTCGTAGACGCGGCGTTCCCCCTGCCAGTGGTACGCGTGAAAGTGCGCGGGTGCCGTCACACCACTTCTGGGTCGTCAACGCCGCGCCCCGGCTGAACACCCAGACCGGTGACGGGCGGAGCCGGAAGTGCTCCGCTGGAAAACCGGTAGCCCGGCCGCGGGTGCGTCGTGGCTGATCGCGCGGTTCCCTGCGCCCCTTTGGGGCGCCGCCGTGCTGACCCGGAAGGACGTGCGGACGGCGCCGGGGGCGGGGTGACCTACCTCTCGGTGGGGGCGAACAGCTCCTCGGCCGTGGTGGCGTGGATCATTCGGAAGGCCCAGAGCTCCACTTCGTCCAGGTCGGAGCACGTCCGGATCCGCTCCTGCGCCTCCTCGGGCAGCCGCACGTCCCGACTCTCCAACACGCGAAGAACCGTCCGCGCGAGCCGCTGTGCGGCTTCCTCCCGGCCCGCGGCTTCGCCTTCGGCCTTGCCCTCCAGGTACCTCTCCTCGATCTCGAGGCCACGGCCCGGGAAGTAGATCTTCATCATTTTTCTCCAGATCTCGCGAGCCCGGGTGTCTCCCAGACCAATCTCAAGGAACTGCGAGTAGTAATCGACGGACGCGGCCGTCTCGCTGCGGAGGGCGGACGCCATCGCGTCCAGTATGTCCGGGGCCTCCGGCGCGTCGCCATGTGTCAGGGCCGAGAAGGCCGCCAGCGGCAGGTTCTCGGCGGCCACCGCCGGGTCGGTGATGACCGGGACGTTGCCCGGGCCGAGGACCAGGGGGTTGAGCCGGAGCGATGTCCAGCCGTTGGTGCCGAGGTGGAAGGGGCCGGCCGCCCAGTCGGCGGTCTTCTTGTCGCGGCAGACCACCAGGAGCAGTGTCGGGATCCGGTACTTGGCCTTGAGGTAGCTGACGTAGTACGCCCAGCTGTTGGCCTTGTCCGGGTCCTGTCTGCTCTGCGACTCGATGGCCAGGAGCAACTTCTCTCCGTCCCGCGAGGTGAGGCGCAGCACGCTGTCCACCCGGCGCTCCAATGGCCGGATCTCCGTCGCGTCGCCGTCGATGACCTCCACGCGCGCTGGTTCCGGCAAGTCGACGCCCAGGATCCGGAAGACGGGCGTCAGGAGGTTCTGCCGCTCCTGGAAGATCCGGTGTGCGGCCTCATGTCGGGATGTGACCATGCTTCGACCCTAAGGCCCCATGATCGACTAAACCGCCCGAACAGCGTAAGTTCACTCGTTCGAGTGGGGGGTGACGTCCGAGGTCAGAAGCGGTGTCCGCAGGCGAGGCAGATCTCGCGGCCGTCGGGGCAGGTGGCCCCGCAGCCGGGGCACTGTTTCAGGGCGACGGGGGTGGCCTGGGTGGTCAGTTCGCTGGTCGTGGTGGTCATACCTGGGTGGCTCTCTTCCGCTTTCCGTGGCCGCTCCGTCGCTCGCCCGCCCCGTGGCCGCCGCTCGCGCAGCGGGCGCAGGGGGTGGCGACGTCCCCGCCGTGGTGCCGTTCGACGTGCTGTGCGTACTGCTGCTCTGCCTGATCTTGATACCCGGTGAGCTGTGACTGCCACGTGCAGTCCGGATTGTCACATAAGTACCGGTAAAAGGTCCGCGCCACGAGAGCGATGGAGATCACCTCTTTCCGCGACGATAGTGACCCGAGATCGGGGCGCGGACCAGAGGGCGCGTCAGCCGGTGGGTGCGCCGGCGTGCGCGTCGAGGAAGGTGCGGACCAGGGTCAGCCAGGCGTCCGGCGTCTCGACGAACGGCAGGTGTCCCGAGGGGAGTTCGGCGAACTCCGCGTTCGGTATGCCGGCGGCGAGTGCCCGGTGGTGGTGCGGGGTCGCCAGCTCGTCGTGCAGCGTGGAGATGACGAGCGTCGGCACCGCGAGGCGTCCGAGGTCGGCGCGGACGTCGACCGCCCTCCCGAGCTCGATCTGGTCGACCGCGCCGGGCGGCGCGGGGGCGCGGGATCCGGCGACCAGGGCGTCGAGTCGCTCCGCGGTGAGGCCGTCGACGTAGGGCGTGCCGGGGCCGTGCAGCGCCGCCCAGCGTGCCGCGTCCTCGCGGTCGGGCGAGGCGAGCCGGGCCAGCCAGTCCTCGAACAGCAGCCGCATCCGGGGGGTGGGGTGGGCGAACGACGCCGTCAGCACCAGCGCCGTCACGCGTTCCGGGTGTCGGGTGGCGGCGCGGACGGCGAGGGCGCCGCCGAGCGAGTAGCCGAGGACGGCGAAGGTCTCGACGCCCTCCTCGACGGCGGTGGCGACCAGCGCGTCGGCGAGCCGGTCGAGGTCCAGCGGTTCGGTGGCCCGGGGGGTGCGGCCGGAGCCCGGGTAGTCGGGGCCCACGACGGTGTGGCGCTCGGCGAGGCCGTCGAGGAGCGGGCCGTAGTTCGCGTCGACGGAGCCGGTGGCGCCGTGCGCGAGCAGCAGCCCGGGGCCCGAGCCGCGCACCATCCGGCCGAGCCGGTAAGGGGAAGTGTCCATGTCGGCGAAGCTAGGGGCTGACACCGGTGGCAGGGTCAAGCGGCGCCGTTCGGCCGGCTCAGGGCGTGGCCGCGTCCAGGGCCGCCGTCAGGCGGGCGAGGTGGTCGCGCAGTTCGGCGATGTCGGCCGGCGGCAGCCCGGTGGCCTCGGCGATCCGGCGGGGGATCAGCTCGGCCCGATCGCGGAGCGCGAGGCCGGCGTCGGTGAGGCTGACGGTGACCGAGCGCTCGTCGTCCGCGCTGCGCCTGCGGTCCACGAGGCCGGCCGTCTCGAGGCGCTTGAGCAGCGGCGAGAGGGTGCCGGAGTCGAGCCGCAGCAGCTCGCCGATCCGTTTGACGGGCAGCTCGCCGTGCTCCCAGAGCACCAGCAGCACCAGGTACTGGGGGTAGGTGAGCCCCAGGTCCCTGAGCACCACCCGGTAGACGTTGCCGAAGGCGCGGGAGGCCGCGTGCAGGGCGAAGCAGATCTGCTGGTCGAGGCGGAGGTACTCGGTGCTCATGACACCAGGGTAGCCGAGTCGTCCGCGATTGAGTTGTGCACAACTCGATCGTGTGCAACTATTTGGGGGCGGGGGAGACCCCGAAGACCTCGACAGAGAGAGTGGGACCACCCATGGACGCGATCTACACCGCGGCGGCCACCGCCAACGGCCGTGACGGCCGGGCCGTCAGCAGCGACGGCAAGCTCGACCTGGGGCTGTCCCTCCCGCCCGCCCTCGGCGGCGACGGCAAGGGCACCAACCCGGAGCAGCTGTTCGCCGCCGGCTACGCGGCCTGCTTCGCCAGCGCGCTGAGCAACGTCGCCCGGGCCGCGAAGACCGACGTCAGCGAGGTGTCGGTGACGGCCGAGGTCAGCATCGGCAAGGCCGACGACGGCGCCGGCTTCGGCCTCGAGGTCACGCTGCGCGTCGAGCTGCCCGACTCGCTGGCGGGCGAGACCGGCGAGCGGCTGGTCGAGCAGGCCCACCAGGTCTGCCCCTACTCCCGCGCGGTGCGCGGCAACGTGCCGGTCACCCTCGTCGTCGAGTAGCCGAGGGTGGGCCGGCGTCAACGGGTGCGGTGCCGGAACGCCTCGCGGTAGGTCGCCGGCGGCACGCCGGCCAGCCGGCGGAAGTGGTGCCGCAGGTTCGGCGCCGTGCCGAAGCCCGTGCGGTGCGCCACGCTCTCGACCGGGACGTCCGTCGTCTCCAGCAACTCCTGTGCCAGCCGCACCCGTTCCTGGAGCAGCCACTGCAACGGAGTGGTGCCGAGGGTCTCCCGGAAGCGGCGGGCGAACGTCCGCTCGCCGAGCCCCGCCGCCCGCGCCAACTCGGCGACCGTCAGCGGCTGTTCGAGCCGGGCCCTGGCCCAGTCGAGGGCCGGCGCCAGCCCCGCGCCCCCGCCGGCGGCCGGCCAGGACGACGGCCGGCGCGGCGGCCTGGCGAACTGGACCTGGCCGCCCTCCCGGTGCGGCGGCACCACCATCCGCCTGGCCACCTCGTTGGCCACCGCCGCGCCGTGGTCGGCGCGCACCAGGTGCAGGCACAGGTCGATGACCGAGCCGGTGCCGGCCGAGGTCAGCACGTCGCCATGGTCGACGTAGAGCGGCCCCGGGTCGACCTCGACGGCCGGGAAGCGGCGCGCCAGGTCCTCGGCGTGCATCCAGTGCGTGGTCGCCCGCCGGCCGTCGAGCAGTCCCGCGGCGGCCACGATGAACACCCCCGCGCAGAGCGAGACGATCCGGCGGCCGCGCGCGTGCGCCTCCCGCACGGCGGCGACCAGACCGACCGGAGGAGCCTGGACGCGGTCCAGGTGGCAGGCGGCGACCACCACCGTGTCGGCCTCCGGGATGTCGGCCAGGCCGTACGGCGTCGGCACCAGCAGGCCGTGCGCCGTCCGCAGCGGGCCCGGCTCCCCCGCGCACATCCGCAGCTCGTACCACGGGTCGGCCAGGTCCGACCGGTCGAGGCCGAACACCTCGCAGGGCACGGCGAGTTCGAAGGTCGGCGAGCCGTCGAGCACGGCCAGCGCCACCACATGGCGGTCCTCCGCCCCACGCACACTCATGGCGGAAATTTATCGCACCACGTCGTTTCCGCCCATGGCCCGGGGCGGGCCGCGGGACCGACGCTTCCCTGGTGACCACCACCCCCGTCCGACCGTCGACGCAGCTCCCGCCCGCCGGACCCGCCGCACCCGCCGGACCCGCCGCCCCAGGAGGCGGCCGGCTCACCGCGGCCCAGGGCACCGCCCTGTACATCGGCGCCGTGCTCGGCACCGGCGTACTCGCGCTGCCCGCGCTGGCCGCCGACGCGGCCGGCCCCGCCTCCCTGCTGGCCTGGCTGGCGCTCGTCGCGCTCTCCGCGCCGCTCGCCGCCACCTTCGCGGCCCTCGGCGCCCGCCACCCGGACGCCGGCGGCGTCTCCACCTACGCCAGGCTCGCCTTCGGCGACCGCGCGGCCGCCGTCGTCGGCTGGTGCTTCTTCTTCGCCGTGCCGGCCGGCGCGCCGGCCGCCGGACTCTTCGCCGGCGCCTATGTCACGGCCGCCATCGGCGGCGGCACCACCACCGTCGTGATCACCGCGGCCGGCCTGATCGTCGCCGTCGTGGCCGTCAACGCCGTCGGGCTGCGGCTCACCGGCCGGCTGCAACTCGTCCTGGCCGGGCTGCTGGTGGCGCTCGTCCTCGGCGCCACCCTGCTCGCGCTGCCCGAGGCGCGCGTCGACAACCTCCAGCCCTTCGCCCCGCACGGCTGGGCGGCCGTCGGCACCGCCGCCACCCTGCTGGTGTGGAGCTTCGCCGGCTGGGAGGCGATCACCCACCTCGCCGGCGAGTTCCGCCGGCCGGCCCGCGACCTGCCGCGCGCCACCGCCGTCGCCGTGCTGGTGGTCGGCCTCATCTACCTCGCCGTGGCCTACGCCGTCGTCGCCGTCCTCGGCCCGGCCGCCGCCGACACCGAGGCCCCGCTCGGCGAGCTGATGGCCCACGCCCTCGGCGGCGACGCCAGGCTGCTGGCCGCCGGGCCCGCGCTGCTGCTCTGCTTCGGCACCATGAACGCCTACTTCGCCAGCGCCGCCAAGCTCGGCGCCGCCCTCGGCCGGGACGGCGCGCTGCCCACCTGGCTGGCCCGCGGCAGCGTCGCGGGCGAGGTGCCGCGCCGCAGCCTGGCGCTGGTCGCCGGCGGCTCGACGCTCTCGCTGGCCGTCGTCGTCGCGCTCGACACGGGCCCGCGGCCGCTGGTGCTGCTCAGCACCGGCTGCTTCGTCACGGTCTACGCCGTCGGCGTGGCCGCCGCGCTCCGGCTGCTGCCCCGCCGCAGCCCGGGCTGGCTCGCCGCGCTCGGCTCGCTGATCGCCGTCTCCGCGCTGCTGCTGCTCTCCGGCCGCTACCTGCTCTGGCCGCTGCTGCTGGCCGGCGGCGCCCTGCTGTATCTCCGGCTGCGCCGAACGGCACGCCGCTGACCAGGAGTTGTTACCGTCTTCTGGCCAGGTGGAATCACGGTGGGTCAGAAGGAGTAACGGTCATGCGAGGAGTCATAGCGGGCACCGGACGAGGTGCCGGGCGGGGCGCCCTGGGGAGGACGGCGATCGGGCTCGCCGCGGTCGCGCTGACCGTCGGCGGCTGCGCCCTGGAGGAGGTGGAGGGCGACGACGAGGCGCGGGCGCCGCGCCCGTCCGACTCCGCGGGGTCCGGCGACTCGGCGGTCTCCGACGTCCTCCCCGGGCTGCCGACCCCCGACCAGGCACGCGACCTGCTGGCCGGCCTGACCGTCGCCGAACCCCGCCCCATGACCGGCTACTCCAGAGACGCCTTCCCCCACTGGACCACCACGGACGGCTGCACCACCCGCCAGACCGTGCTGATCCGCGACGCCGAGGACGTCACCGTGGACGACGACTGCGCGCCGTCGTCCGGGAGTTGGCGCAGCGCCTACGACGGCGAGACCTTCGAGGACCCGGGCGACCTGGACATCGACCACATCGTCCCGCTGGCCAACGCCTGGCGCTCCGGCGCCGACTCGTGGACGGACGACCGGCGCGAGGAGCTGGCCAACGACCTCGAAGGGCCCCAACTCCTCGCCGTCAGCGCGTCCAGCAACCGCTCCAAGGGCGACCAGGCACCCGACGAGTGGCTGCCGCCCGCCGAGGACTTCCACTGCACCTACGCCGTCGCCTGGACGACCGTGAAGGACACCTACGAGTTGACCATCACGGACACCGAACGGGACGAACTGACCGCCCTGTTGGACACCTGCCAGAGCTGACGGCGCGTCAGCGGCGTGGCACCAGCCCTACAACGCGTTGGCGCGGGTGATCTCCGAGAACCAGCGGCCGCTGTCCTTCAACGTGCGCCGCTGGGTCTCGAAGTCGACGTGCACGAGCCCGAACCGCTTCGAATAGCCGTGCGCCCACTCGAAGTTGTCCAGCAGCGACCAGACGAAGTAGCCCCGCAGGTCGACGCCGTCCGCGATGGCCCGGTGCGCGGCGGCGAAGTGCCGCTCCAGGTACGAGCGCCGGTCCTCGTCGAGCACCCGGCCGTCGCCCGTCACCTCGTCGGGGAACGCCGCCCCGTTCTCCGTCACGTAGAGCGGCAGCGGCCCGTACTCCCGCCACACCCGGGTCAGCGTCTCGTGCAGCCCGTCCGGGTCGATCTCCCAGCCCATCTCGGTCACCGGCACGCCGGGCCGCCGGACGAACTCCACGTCCTCCGAGCCCACCCAGTGCGAGGGCTGCCCGGGGCGCGCCGTGCCGGCCCGCACCACGTGCCGCGAGTAGTAGTTGACGCCGAGGAAGTCCAGCGGCGTCGAGATCACCGACAGGTCGCCGTCGTGGACGTGGTCGGTGCCCGTCACCTCCGCCAGGTCCTTGAGCACGTCGGCCGGGTAGGAGCCGCGCAGCAGCGGGTCGAGGAAGAGGCGGTTCATCAGGCCGTCGATGCGGCGCGCCGCGTCCTGGTCGGCCTCGGCGGGCGTCGCCGGGTCCACCGGGTAGAGGTTGACGGTGGTGCCCACGTTCGTCGCACCCTGCTCGCGCAGCGCGCGCGCCGCGAGGCCGTGGCCGAGCAACAGGTGGTGCGCCGCCCGCACCGCCGCCGCGCCGTCCGTGCGCCCCGGGGCGTGATGGCCGCTGGCGTAGCCGAGGAACGCCGCGCACCAGGGCTCGTTGAGCGTCGTCCAGTCGGCGACCCGGTCCCCGAGCCGCTGGTGGATCAGCGCCGCGTACTCGGCGAACCGCTCCGCCGTGTCCCTGGCCGGCCAGCCGCCCGTGTCCTCCAGAGTCTGCGGCAGGTCCCAGTGGAAGAGCGTCACCCAGGGCTTGATGCCGTACTCCAGCAGCCCGTCCACCAGCCGCTGGTAGAAGTCGACGCCGGCGCCGTTGAGTTGGCCGCGCCCCTCGGGCTGGATGCGGGGCCAGGCGAGCGAGAAGCGGTAGTGGCTGACCCCGAGGTCGGCCAGCAGGCTCAGGTCCTCCGGGTAGCGATGGTAGTGGTCGTCGGCGACGTCGCCGGTGTCGCCGCCAGCGGTCCTGCCCGGGGTGTGCGAGAACGTGTCCCAGATGGAGGGCAGCCGGCCGTCCTCGTGCACCGCGCCCTCGATCTGGTAGCTGGCGGTCGCCGTGCCCCAGACGAATCCGTCCGGAAAGCGCACCTGGCTGAGGTCGTCTGTCATGGCGGGAAGACTTTCTATGAAATGTCTACGAGAAAGCGCGCGAATGGGGAATCGCGCGCCGCGTCCTGCGAAGAGTAAGCCACTCCCACTGATTGCCCGCCGGGTTGCCCGCCGCCTGCCCGTCGGTTGCCCGCACCTCACGCGGCCGCCCTCCCGCCCACCGCGCGCCCACGCGCCGCGGCCCGTCCGGGTCATGGAGGAGAAGGAAGTTGACGCCGTCCGTCGCGCTGTCCGTGGCGCCGTTCGTGGCGCCGTTCGTGGCGTCGGCCGGGGGCGCGCGGGGTCAGTACACCGAGCGCGACTCGCAGTGCGAGCGGTATCGCTCGGCCTTGTCCAGGGTCGCCGTGAAGCGTTCCCACTGCGCGGCCCCTTCAGCGGTCGGACCCACGGTGAAGTCCTCCGGGTCCAGGAAGTCGAGCCGCTCCCGCGTGGCGGGATCGAGATCCCGCCACGCCGCCTCATCCTGCGGTGACCGAGCCACAGTCGTCGCACACCCTCCCCAGCCAAGGCCCCGCGCGGCGTTGGCCCCTGCCGACGGGGCCAACGACTCTAGCGCGACCTCAGCCGAGGCGCAGCAGCCTGCTGGTGAAGCCGGGTTCGGTCAGCTCCGAGCCGAGTGCGATGGGCACGGAGGTGCTGCCGATGGTCAACGTGCCGACCTCGGTGCCGGTCGTCGCCGTGCCGGGCACGCCGTCGCGGCCGGCCGCCAACTCCATCCGCACGTCCAGGCCGTCCCAACCGGCCGCCTGCACGTCCTCGGTGACCACCACCGGGGTGTGCCCGCCGAGCCCGTCGTCGACGTAACCGACCTCGGTGCCCGCGGCGATCACGGTTTCCCCGCGCAACGTGCCCTGGGCGAAGTCGATCAACTCGCCGCCGGCGGTCAGCGCGCCGGTGAGGATGGAGTTGTCCGACGGGTGCGGTGGCTGGGCGAGCACCGCGCCGATGATCGTCTGCTGGGCGCCGTCGACGTCCTGCACGGCGGCGAACAGCAGGTTGCCGCCGGCCGCGGTGGTGGTGCCGGTCTTGATGCCGACCACGTCGCCCGGCGAGACGAGCTGGTTCCAGTTGGAGTGGTTCTGGCCCTGGCTGTCGTCGTACGAGAGTTGGGCCACGATGTCCCGGAACACCGGGTCCTCCATCGCGGCCCGGCCCAGCAGCACCTGGTCCTCGGCGGTGCTGACGGTGTCGGAGTTGAGGCCGCTGGGGTCGGTGTAGGTGGTGTTCTCCATGCCGAGGTCGGCGGCGGCCTCGTTCATCTTGTCGACGAACTCCTCCTCGGAACCGGCGTCCCAACGGGCCAGCAGCCGCGCCACGTTGTTCGCGGACGCGATCATGATCGCCTGGAGCGCCTCGCGTTGGGTGATCTCCGTGCCGGCCTCCACCTCCACGGTCGACTCGCCGTCGTCACTCAACTGCGCGTCGTCCTCGGCCTGTTGGTCGACCGGGATGGCCGCGCCAGGGGAGTCGGACTCCATCGGGTGGTCGCGGAGGATGACATAGGCCGTCATCACTTTGGCGACCGAGGCGATCGGCACCGGCTGTTGCTCGCCCGAGGTGCCGAAGCTGCCGAGCCCGTCGACGTCCAGGGCGGCCTGCCCGGAGGCGGGCCACGGGACGGACGGCGCCTCGCCGTCGAACGTGTACGTCTCGGTGGCGGTCAGCTGGAGCTCGGGCTCCGGCAGCGGGCGCAGCGACTGGGCGACCACCAGGGCGACCAACAGCAGCACGGCGAACGGCGCGTAGATCTTCACCCGGCGCCACGTGGTGCGGAGCCGCGTCTCAGGCGGCGCCGGCCGGTTGGTGAGCGAGGCCAGCAACTCCAGCGGATCCCGGTCCGAGTCGGCGGGCGGCGGCGGGGCGCTCGGCATCGGCGGTGGCGGTGGCGGCGCCACCGCCTTCGCGGCGGGCGTTTCGGACTTGGCCTCGACGTCCTTGTCGTCGGCGTCCGCCTTGGCCGCGGTGTCCGCGGCATCTGCCTTGGCCGCGGTGTCCGCCGTGTCGGCGGGAACGCGGAGGAAGGTGGTGGCCTGGTCGACGGGCTTGTCGTCCGCGGCCTTGTCGTCGTCGGCCGGAACGCGGAGGAAGGTCGTCGCCTGATCCACGGAGCCCTTGCCGGGCTCGGCTTCGTCCTTCTCGTCCTCCTCCTCGTTCTTCTCGTCGTCGGCGGTGTCCGCCGCGTCCTCCGGCACCCGCAGGGAGGTGGTGGCCTTGTCGCCGGCACTCCCGTCCGCCTGCTGGGGCAACCGCAGCATGGTCGTCCGGTCCCCGCCGCCGGTGGCGGGCGCGTCCGCCGCGGGGCCTTCGTCGGCGTCGTCGGCGTCCGCCGGTTCGGCCGGGGCCTCGTCCGCTGCCGTGCTCACCTGTGTGGTGCCGCCGGCCTGTATGCGGGTTCTGGGGTCCTCGGCGCCGGACTTGGCCTTGCCCGCCGGCGTCCTGGCGGCGCGGGCCGCCGTGCCGCCCTTGTCCGCCTCGTCCTTGCCTGTCGCGCCGTCAGCGTCCGCCGCGTCGTCGCCGTCCGGGGTGGCGGACTTGGGCGGCGCCGCGTCCTTCTTATCGGCCTCGCCCGCCTCGCCCGCCTCGCCCGCCTCGCCCGCCTCGCCCGCCTCGCCCGCCTCGTCGGCGTCGTCGGCGTCCGCCGGTTCGGCCGGGGCCTCGTCCGCTGCCGTGCTCAGCTGCGTGGTGCCGCCGGCCCGTACGCGGGTTCTGGGGTCCTCGGCGCCCGCCGGGGCCTTGCCGGCTCGCTTCCTGGCGGGGCGGGCGGCCGTGCCGCCCTTTCTGGCTCTCCCCGCCGCCGCGGGCGGCTCCGCGGCATCGTCGTCAGCCGCGCCGCCCCCCTCGCCGGCTGCCGTCCGCGTGGCACCGGTGGCCGGGCTCGCCGTAGGCGAGTCCTTGTCGGCCTCGGGAACCTTCGCGTCGTCGGGAAACCTTTCGGGCCCCTCAGGCGTCTGTTCCGATGACTCCCGCTCCCGATCCCGTCCCGAAATGTCCGGGGACTCGCCCGACACCCGTGCCTCCCTGCCGTTGTCCATGATCCGAACCGCTCGCCCTACCAGTCTGACGGGTCCTGTGCACCTCGGTACGCCACGCCTGTGGTGGCGGAAACGTGCGGTCTGACCCGTTGGACGACAACGACATATCTACGGGTTCCATCACAAATCAACCACGCACTCTCGACAGAACAATGTGAGAGGCGTCACCCTGTCTTTCATCCACGCGGGGAGGCATGGATGGGCAGGAGTCGTAGAACCATTCCGGAGGAGTTGCTGTTGCTCGCTCTGGACCCGGCCACGGGTACCACAGCGCAGCCGCAGTCGCTCGACCTCGGCCTGGCCGGGGCACAGCTCGTCGAGCTGGCCCTGGCGGGACGGATAGCCCCTGACGGGGACCGAATAGCCGTGGTGCTGCCACGACCGACCGGAGATCCCACCCTGGACTCCGCCCTGGAGTTGCTGCGCAGGCGCGGCAGCCCGGTGCGGGCCGTCCACTGGATCGGCGGGCCCAGGCTCGGGCTGCGCCAAACCTATCTCACGCACCTGGAGCGCTGCGGCATGGTCCATGCCGTGGAGAACCAGATGTGTGGGGTGCTGCCGACGACCCGGTACCAGGCGACGGAAACCGCGGTCAGCAGGCAGATCCGGGCACGGTTGGACACCGCGATCCGCACCGGCACGCCGCCGGACGCGCGGACCGCGGCCCTGGCAGCGCTGGCGCACGCCGTCGGCCTTGGCAAGCACCTGTACCCGGGGAACGAGGGGCGGTCCTCCCGCTCCCGCCTCCGGGATCTCATCAGGCACGACCCCATGGGCGGACTCGTGGCACACGCTGTCATGGACGTGCAGAACGGCGTGGCCGGCCAGGTGGCGGCCGCCGCGGCACGGCGGGCGCAGCCGAGCGCCCCGCCGCGCAAGGCGGGACGCACACCGGCGCCGACGGCCATGGCTGTGGTCGGGCAGTCGAGCCAAGCTCCTGAGCAGATTCGTCGGAGAGGAGTGACGCGAGCCGCACCACGTCCTTCGCTGTCGCACTGAGCACGACTCGGGAACAGCACCCCAGGAGCACCACCCACCCCTTCGAGCACCACGGTTCGAGGATCTCGAGCACCCTGAGAACGTCGAGAGCCTCGGGCACCCACAGACTTACCGGGAGCCGCACATCGGGCACGGGGTGTGGCGAGGGCCGTGAGGAACGACGGCCGTCGTCACACCCCCTGCCTGTTTTCCGGGCACGTGCTGTCGCGCTCTGTCGGCAATACCGGGCGCGCACGGCCTGTCGGATGGCAGTCTGCTGGGTAGGGAAGTCAGGTGATCACGACGGAGGTGCACAGTCTGTGGCGGGCAATGTCAATCCGACTGTCCGGCGACGCCGGCTCGGCCAGGAGTTGCGGCGGCTCCGCGAAGACCGGGGCATGACGGCCGAGGAGGTCGCGGACCGGCTGCTGGTGTCGCAGTCCAAGATCAGCAGGCTGGAGAACGGGCGCCGCAGCATCAGCCCGCGCGACGTCCGCGACCTGTGCGGGGTCTACGAGGTCGAGGACCGGCGGCTGGTCGACTCGTTGATGCAGATGGCCAAGGAGTCGCGCCAGCAGGGCTGGTGGCACGCCTTCGCCGAACTGTCGCCCACCTACAGCGTGTACATCGGTCTGGAGACCGACGCGTCCTCGTTACGGGTCTACGAACCCCAGGTGGTGCCCGGCCTCATGCAGACGCCGGCGTACGCCTCCGCCGTGATATCCGGCGCGCTGCCGGAGGTCGGCGAGGAGGAGGTCGCCAGCCGGGTCCAGGTACGGATGCGGCGCCAGCAGCGGGTCTGGGACGACCGGAACCCGCTGCGGCTGTGGGCCGTGGTGGACGAGGCGGCGCTGCGCCGGCTCGTCGGCGGCCGGGTGACCATGGTCGAGCAGTTGGGGCGATTGCTCGACTGCTCGCGCCTGCCGCACGTGACGCTCCAGGTGATGCCCTTTTCCGCCGGCGCGCATCCCGGCGTGAATGGCCAGTACACGATCCTGGAGTTTCCCGAGGCGACCGATTCCACGGTGATTTATCTGGAGGGCGGCACCAGTGATCTCTATTTGGAGAAGCCGCACGACGTTCAGCACTACAGCGTGATGTACGAACATCTCAGGGCCCAGGCGCTCAGCCCGGAACAGTCGCGGGTGCTGATCGCCAAGATCCTTGAGGAGTACGGGAGTTAGCCGCGTCGCCGGCCGCCCGTAAGGGGCGGCCGGGCAGCGTACACCTCCGCTCGGGGGCCCGTGGGGAAAAGCCGTGGACGAACCATCCGGTCGGGTGAAGCAGTACAACTCATCGCCATCCTGACTAGTACGGTCGCGGCGTCATTACGACACCCCCACCGACGAGTCGACCGGAGCAGAGAACATGGCAATCGAGCACGGCAGTACGCACACCTGGACCAAGTCGTCGTATTCCGGGGGGAACGGTGCCTGCGTCGAGGTGAAGTCCCCGGTGCGGGATTTCCTCGCCGTCCGGGATTCCAAGACCCCCGCGGGGTCGCGCCTCGGGTTCGCCACCGCTTCGTGGACGGCGTTCCTCGACACGCTGGACTTCGAGGAACGCGGCCGCGACTGACCCCCGCCACCCACGGCGCCGCCCGGTCCACCCCTCCCGCGACCGGTCGGCGCCGCGGTGTTCCTCACCGCAGCGCGCGGTAGCCCACGAACGTGAACATCCGCTCCCCGGCCGTCAACCTGCCCGGCCCGCCGGCGAACCGGTGCGCGCCGACGCCGAATCCGGTGTCCGGTTCCGAGAGCCAGCGCCGCTCGAAGCCGCGCTCCGCCAGCCAGTCGCAGATCTCCGGCACCAGGTCGGGCGGGTTGCGATGCCTGGTCCAGACGAGTGTGCCGCCGGTGGCGCAGAGCCGGGTGGCGTGATCGAGCGTCCGCCGGATGTCGGCGTCCGTGATGTTGCCGAACACGCCGCACAGGAGGACGAGTCGGGCCGGTGCCAGGCCCAGGTAGTGGTCGGTCGCCGCGGCGTCCCCCGTCACCACCTCGACGCCGCGCAGCCCGGCCTCAGCCGCCGCCTCCCGGGCCGCGTCCGCGTTGCGTGGGTCCAACTCGACCAGCCGGGCCACCACGTCGTCCCGTCGCGGATGCTCGCGCAGCACCGGCAGCAGGTCGCGGCCCTGCCCCGCGCAGATGCTCACCACCCGCACCGGCCCCTCCGGGGCCTCGTCCAACGCGACCCGAACCCGCTCGCGCACCACGGCGAGCCGCCGCCCCAGCCACGAACCCGGCTCGTCGTACGCGTCATGCCAGCTGTGCCAGTCCATGGTTCGACCCTAGGCGTCCGCGTGGCGGGGGCGATCCGGCCTGCCGGAATCGGTCCACCCGTTCCTCCACCCGTTTCCCGGGGACTGGGGTCGTCGGACGCCGTCCGTCAGTTCGTGCCGTCGCCGAACTCCGCCAGCGCCTCGTCGACGATCTCGGCGAGTTGGGCGTGGTGCGCGCCGCGCCAGTAGACGCGGCCGCAGGACTCGCATTCGGCGAAGACGTCGTAGGTGCGGCGGGTGCCGCCCTCGAGGCGGGTGGCGACGGTGGCCTTGTCGGCCGCGCGCAGCGCGCCGTTGCAGGCGGTGCAGCGGGTCCAGGGCGCCAGCCGTGGCGCGAACCGGCCGAGGACGTCGCGGAGTTGCTCGTCGGGCCGGTCGCTGCGGACGAACGCGCCGGCCCACAGCTCGCGGCGGTGCAGCAGGCCGCGGTCCCGGGAGAGGAGCACCCGGCGTTCGGCCGCCGAGCGGGCGGCCAGGGCCGGGTCACCGATGTCGGTGGACTCGTAGGCCGCGTCGACGCCGAGCAGCCGCAGCCGGCGGGCCAGCGTACCGAGGTGGACGTCGAGCAGGAACCGCAGCGGCGCGCCCGGCACCCGCTGGGGGCGCTCGACCGGGACGACCTCGACCGTCTCGCCGTCCGCCGGCACGTGCGACGTCGGCACCTGGCGGCCGTCGACCAGCAGCCGGCCGGCCTCGGTCAGCGGCACGCCGAGGGACTCCACGACGTGGCCGAGGGAGGAGACGCCGTCGACGGCGACCCTGGTCTCCTCGGCCCGCCTGGCCGCCGCGACGAAGAACCGCAGCTCGGGGGCGAGGTGGAGCAGGATCTCGGGACGCGCGGGAGGGGAGTTCACGCGTCAAGCCTGCCTCAGGACAACTCCCGTTCGAAGCACAGGGTGGCGTGCGGGTCCTCGAACCCCGGGTAGTCGGTGACGGCCCGGTAGCCCGCGCCGCGGTAGAGGGCGATGGCCTCGGTGAGCGTCGGGTGGGTGCTCAGCCGGACGACCCGGTGGCCGAGGTCGGCGGCCAGCCGTTCGAGATCGGCGAGCAGCCGGTGCCCAAGGCCGAGGCCGCGGGCGTGCGGCGCGATCCACAGATGCCGCAGCTCGCCGGCGCCGTCGCCGAGGCTCCGGACCGCGCCGCAGCCGACCGGTCCTGTGTCGTCGCGCGCGAGGACGAACCCGCCGGCCGGCGGGGAGAGTTGCCCCGGGTCGACCAGGATCGACGGGTCGAAGCCGCCGGGGAAGCGCTCGTCGAGCTCCGCCGCGTAGGAGTCGAGGCACCAGCGGGCCTCGGCGGTGGCCGGGTCGGCGGGGGACTCGACGGTGATCGCGGCGAGCCTCAGCAGCCGTTCGGCGGTGCCGAGCGAGTCGAGCAGCCGGGACCGCTGCTCGTCGGTGAGACCGGTGAGGATCCCGACGGCGAAGGCGTCCGCGCGCCGGTTCTGCTCGGCCAGCTCGCGGCGGCCCCTGGCCGTCAGCTCGATCAGCCGCCGCCGCCGGTCGGCCGGGTCGGGGCGGCTCCTGATCAGGCTCTGGCTCTCCAGCGAAGTCAGCATGCGGCTGAGCTGGCCGGCGTCCAGGCCGAGCCGCTCGCGCAGCTCGCGCTGGGTGGTGGCGGTCGCGATCTCGAACAGCAGGCGGGCCTGCCCGAGCGGGCGGTTCCGTTCCAGGTAACGGTCGGAGAGCACGCCGACGCGGCGCGTGAAGTAGCGGTTGAACCGGCGGACGGCCGCCACGTCACGCTGCGCGGGCTGCCCCGAGGGGAGCGGCCGGGCCACGGCGGGCGGCGGCACGGGCGGCTGCACGGAGGGCTGCATGGCCTCAGTCTGGCCGATCATTGACCTGGGTCAAGTAATTTTACCGAGCCATGACCCGCCGGTTCGCGGGCTCGCCCGGCGGCTCCTAACCTGGAAGGTGGAAGGTGGGAGGTGTTGTAGCCATGGCTGACAAGTCCCGTGCGAAGCGTGAACCCCGGCGCGAACCCCAGCCCGAGGACGATCTGCCCACGCCCGATCACCTGCTGCACACGGGCGCGGAGCGCCCCATCGATCCCGAGGATCTGGTGCGGCTGAGCGGCCGCGAGCCGACCCCCGAGCTGGTGGAGGAGGCGCGGCAGCGTCTCGAGGAGGAGGGCCCGGCCGCCATCGAGCGCTATCTGCCCTGATCGCGACCACGAGCCCGAGCACGAACCCCAGCACGAAGCAGGGCGGGGCGCGGAATGATCCGCGCCCCGCCCTGGTTGCCGCCAGGAGGACCGAACGACGGAGCGCGGCAGCGACCAGGGAGGCGGGCAGCGGTGTCCGAACGAGACGAGACGGACGTGGCACGGGCGGCGGACGAGATCAGGGGCGTGCGCCGGGGGCTCGCGCCGGTGCCGTTGTCGGTGCTCGACCTGGCCACCGTGGGCGTCGGCCGCACCGCGGCCGAGGCGCTGCGCACCACAGCCGAGCTGGCCAGGCTCACCGAGCGGCGCGGCTACCACCGGTTCTGGGTGGCCGAGCACCACTCGATGCCGGGCGTCGCCAGCTCCACCCCGGCCGTCATCCTGGCCAACCTCGCCGCCCACACCGAGCGCATCAGGCTCGGGTCCGGCGGCGTGATGCTGCCGAACCACGCCCCGCTTGGCGTCGCCGAGCAGTTCGGCACCCTGGAGGCGCTGGCCCCCGGCCGGATCGACCTCGGCCTCGGCCGGGCGCCGGGCACCGACGGCGCCACCGCTGCCGCGCTGCGCCGGGGCCGCACGGACGGGCCCGACGAGTTCCCGCAGCAGGTCGCCGAGCTCAGCCGCTTCCTGGACGACGACTTCCCCGACGGCCACCCCTACTCCCGGATCCACGCCGTTCCCGGGCCGGTGCAGGGCAGCGTCGACGGCGGGGCGCAGAGCCCGGGCAGGCCGCCGATCTGGCTGCTCGGCTCGTCCGGCTTCAGCGCCGAACTCGCCGGCCGGCTCGGCCTGCCGTTCGCCTTCGCCAACCACTTCTCGGCCGCCAACACCATTCCGGCGCTCGAGCTCTACCGCCAGACCTTCCGGCCGTCCGCCGTGCTGGACGCGCCCTACACGCTGATCGGCGTCAACGCGCTGGCCGGCGACGACGAGCGCGAGGTCGAACGCCAGGTGATGACGGGCGCGTTGAGCATGCTGCGGCTGCGCACCGGCCGGCCGGGGCTGATCCCGACGCCCGAGGAGGCCGCGTCCTACCCGTACGCCCCGGTGGAGCGCGAGGTGGTCGACGGCTGGCTGTCCAACGTCGTCCACGGCACGCCCGACGCGGTGCGCAAGGGCCTCGACGACCTGGCCCGCCGCACCGGCGCCGACGAGTTGATGCTGACCGGGCACGTCCACACCCCGGAGGCGCGGCTCCGCAGCTACGAACTGATCGCCGACGCGTACGAGTTGAGCTGACGGTCGGCGGCTACCTGGCGGCCACCTCGGCGGCTACCCGGCTGAGCCGGCCGTGCCGGCGGCCTCGCGGACCGCGCGGCTCAACTCGGCGGCCTGCCGGGTGTAGCCGGTGAGGCGCAGCCGGCGGCCGTCGCGCAGCCGGATGCGGCAGTTGACGTTCAGGCCGGTGTAGCGGGCGAACAACAGCCCCTCCCGGCCGGTGTCCTTCACCCGGGCGATCTCGGCCCACGGCACCGCCGTCGTCGCCGAGCCGCGCCGGTGCACAAGACCGCCCTCGTGGAGCGCGAACACCTCGCCGTCGCGCGCCCGCCGCACACCCTGGGCGCCGTGCCACGCGAGCAGCAGCCCGGCGAGCCCGACGCCCAGCGGCAGCCCCACCACGAAGTTGCTCCGCGAGCCGCTCTCCCCGCTGAACCCGAGGAGCAGCAGCGGCACGCCGACCGCCAGCCCGAGCAGCCCGACGACCAGCGAGGTGACGGTGAACCCGCCGCTCGGCGGCCCCGCCACCGGATGCTCCGCCACGAGACGGCCCAGACCGTCCGACTCCCGTGACTCCTCCGTCATCGCAACCCCCGGCCTCGGCCTCGTCGTCGTTGCGAACGAGTCTGCCCCAACCGGGGCCGATTCAGGGCACGCTCCCACCAACTCCGGCCAGTACTCGGCCGGCCGGCGCCCTCGCCGGCAACGCCGACGGTGACGCCGAGCACGGCGCCGCCGCGGCCTG
Organism: Streptomyces mayteni; assembly: GCF_054783955.1. Taxonomy (NCBI): domain Bacteria; kingdom Bacillati; phylum Actinomycetota; class Actinomycetes; order Kitasatosporales; family Streptomycetaceae; genus Streptomyces; species Streptomyces mayteni. The sequence continues at coordinate 30,917 of NZ_BAAGPR010000021.1, forward strand.
CGCCGCTCCGCGGCGTGCGGCGGCTTCATGGCTGGCGATGCCGGCACCGGGGGCCGGTGGCCCCGCGGACCCTGCCGTCTGCGCCAGCCGGCGGCGGCTGACCGGTCTGGAGTCGACCACCGGTTGGCATGGTCTCGCGCCAGCGGGTGACGCCGGGCAGGGCGCTGCCGTGCCCTGCGCCGCTCCGCGGCGAGCGGCGGCTTCATGGCCGGCCGAGGCGGGCCCCGGCCCGCCAGCCGGGCCGTCCCCCGGCACCCGGGCCGACGGCCCGTCGACCGGACGGGTGGGCGGCGGCCGTCCGGCCAGCGGGCGGCATGGCCCCCCGGCACTGTCGGCCGTCCCGGCGCGTGGCGGTCGTTCCGGCTCGCCGGCCCTGCCGGCCCTGCCGGCCCTGCCGGCGGTGGATCGGGCCGGGGCCGCCGACCGAGCCAGGGCGGCCGGCGTCTGCCGGCCGCCAGGCCGTACCGGCCCCGCCGGCCGCCGGCCGGCCGCACCGGCAGCCGCCCTGGCGGCCGGCGGGTCAGCCGAGCGCAGCGGCCCGGCGTCACCGCAGGGTGAGCCGGTAGCGGAACGGCGTGCGGCCGGTGATGAGGACGCGGGGGCCCGTGGGGGTGAGGTTGCCGGAGAGCCAGGTGTAGCGTTCGCCGGGGTCGACGACCGGGGGTTGGGCGGGGCCCGAGCCGTTGCCCGGGCCGAAGGTGACGCGGTCGTCGCCGACCGTGTAGCTCGCCTCGCCTGACACCAACTGGTAGGTGCCGGCCTGCCCCTGGACCGCCGTCAGGCCGGCGCCGGTGAACTCGCCGCCCGGCCGGAACGCCAGCTCGATCGCCAGCGGCACTTCCGACTCGTCGACCCGGAACGACACCTCGACGCCGTCGCCCGTCTCCCTGACCACCACCTCGGTGCGCAGCGTCAGATAGGTCTTGGGCCGGTGCGGGAAGTCCAGCGCCGACCAGAAGCGCGGGTCGTCGGTGAGCGGGTAGTCGCCGTCGCGGCGCCGGTGTTGGGGCGGCAGCGGCAGGTGGTAGGCGGCCCGCACCCGGGAGTGCAGCCGCCAGCCGCCGCCCGCGGCGCGCTCCAGGCCCTCGCTGCGGAAGTGGCCGAGCGAGAAGAACTGCGGGGCGAGCCGCACCGAGTCCAGGATCGCGGCGCCCTTGCGGAAGGCCAGGAAGGTGGGGTTGGTGGAGAGCCCCGAGGCGAACGTGGGGATCTCGGCGAAGTCCGTCCCGCCGAAGATCGTGACGGTGCGGCCCTCACGGCGCAGCCGCACCAGGGACGTGTCGGCGTCGTGGTGCTCGTAGCGGCTGGGCGGCCGCTGCGATCCCGGCAACCGGCCTGCCAGCTCACGGTGGTTGAGGTAGCGGGCCAACGCGTCGCCCGTCGGGTCCTCGCCGCCCGGGAGTTGAGCGATCCGCGACTCGATGTCCCGTGCGACGGCGGCCAGTTCGGGGTCGCGGTCGTGCACCGCGAGCTCCCGGTAGAGCAGCCAGTAGTCGACGATCGACCGCCGCGCGTTCTGGTCCTGGCGGCGCGAGTGGACCGTCACCACCTCGCCGTTGGGCTCCAGCAGGTAGCGGGTGACGCGCAGGTTGCGGCGGACGTTCTCGTACAGCTCGGGCCGGTCGGCGAGCCGGGCCACGGTCAGCAGTGAGTAGCCGGTGACGACGGACGCGTAGGTGGCGCTGCGCTCGCTGTACTGGCCGCCCGGGTACTGGTCGATGCCCTCGGCCAGCCACTGGTCGATGCGGCGCGGGTAACGGCGGTCCGGGAAGAGGGCGTTGACCTGTGCCAGCACTCCGCACAGCTTCCACCGGTGGTTGGGGGTGTGCACCCCGCCCTCGGCCATGGCAGGACCGGCGGCCCGCACGATCCGGCCGACGGTCGCCCGTACGCCCTCGGTGCGCCGGTCGTCGTCCTCGCCCAACACGGTGAGCACGACGCACAGGTCGCCGACGCTGAACGCGGTGTCCGGCGGCGAGTGCAGGTTGCCCTGGTCGAACAGGCCGTCGTCGTGCTGGTAGTCGGCCAGCGCCTCGGCCATCTCGGCCATCGGGGCGAGCAGCGTCTCGTCGTGGTGGTGGGCGGAGCGCTGCCAGGACCAGGCGGCGGCGAGCCGCCGGATGGCGCGGGCGGTGCGGCGCGCGTTGACGCTGACCAGGTCGCCGGGGTGGGCGGCCAGCACCTCGGGCACCAGGCGGTCGGCGTCGGCCGTGATCAGGTCGAGGAACGCGCGGTCCTCGTCGCCCCGGCCGTCCGTACCGCCGGCGGCGGCGGTGGGCGTGCCGGCGAACGCCGGCCCCACCCCCGCCGCGGTCCCGACGGCCGTTCCTACGGCGGTTCCCACGACGAAACGTCTGCGATCGATGGGCATGGCCGGTCCACCACCCTTGCTGGAGTCCCATGAGAGCACGCTGGAAAGCGCTTGCGGCACTCTAGGTTTCGTCCGGATGACAGGACAAGGGTCGTGCAGGGGGAGATGCACGGGGGATCGTCCGGGTGGCGTTGGTCGACGGCGGTGGTTGCCACGGTCCCGCCGGTTTCCCCGACCCGTCAGATCCGTCGGACCCGTCAGACCCGTCGGACCCGCTCCGCGATGAGCCGCGCGCAGGCCAACGCCTCGGCACTCGTGGTGTCCACCGCCAGGTCGTAGACCACGCCCCGATGCGCCAACTCCGCCTGGGCCGCGGCCATCCCGGCGATCCGGTCGCCCCGCGCCAGCTCGCGCCCCGCGGCCACCTCGGCGTCACAGCGGACGCCGACCCACAGCACGTCGAGCCCGACGAGCGCCGACCGCCACCGCTCCTGCGACGCCGCCCCGCCGAGGAACACCTCGTCCACGACGACGCGCGCCCCCGCCCTGACCATGGCCGCGACCCCGGCGATCCAGGCCGCCTCCACGGCCCGGAACGCCGCCCCGACGGCCACCCCGCCGTCGGCCGCGAACGTGATCCCGCCCTCCGCGTCCGCGGCTCGCATCGCCGCCGGCATGGCCTCGACCAGCGTGTCCACCCCGAGCACCAGCCACGGCTCCGGCAACACGGCCTGGAGACACCGCGCGATCCCGGACTTACCCGAGCTGGACCCCCCGTTGAGCACGATCACCTGAGTCGACATCCCGCCAGCCTAGGGTGCCCACGCCGCTCACTCCGCGCCGTCGAGCACCTCACGCAGCCGCCTGGCGAACGCCTCCGGCTGCCCGGCCTGGCCGAACTCGCCGCCGAGGAAGCCGCCGTGATGGCTCGGGAACACCGTCGCCCGCCCGCCCAACAGCTCGGCCATGGCCTCCGCGGTGCGGCCGGTGAGCACCCCCTCGGACTCCTCGCCCACCGCGATCACCACCCGCGTCGGCGCGGCGGCCAGCGCCTCGACGTCGGGCCGGTGGTCGCTGATCGCCCGCGAGCGCTCGGAGAGCAGCGGATCGTCACGCGAGCCGTCGTCCTCGGCCGGCATCCCGAACGCGGCCGGGTCGGGCGCGCCCTGGGCGAAGTAGGCGTCGGTGAACTCGCCGCGCCACGACGTCATCCCGATGAAGGCCGCCATGCCGGCGCCCCAGCCCCGCACCCGGTACACGGCGCGGACGTCCGCCATGGCCCGGCCGGCCGCCGCGGCGTCGGGGAGCGTCGGAACCAGCGGCGGCTCGTGCGCCACCAGGGTGAGCACGTCCTCGGGGTACGCCGCGACGAGCGCGAGCGCCGTCACCGCGCCGCCGCTGCTGGCGAACATCTCGACCGGCCCCGCGCCGAGCTCCCGGAGCAGGGCGTGCACGTCGGCGGCCTGCGTCTCCGGCACCTGGTCGACCCGGCCGTCCCGGCGGGTGCTCTCCCCGAGACCGCGCGGGTCGTAGGTGACCACGGTCCGCTCGGGGAAGAGCGCCGCCAGGGTGCGGAAGCCGCTGGAGTCCATGGGCTGGCCGATCATGACGAGCGGCGGCCGCCCGCCAGCGGTCGGCAGCGGGCCGTGCACGTGGTAGGCGAGATCGGCGTCGGGGGTCCTGAGTACCTGTGTGGTCATGGTCGGGCAGACCCGCGCCGGCCGGAGAACTCATCGGTGATCACCCGGTTGTCACGTCGCCGAGGCGCATCAGCAGATGCCCCCGGCGGAACCGCTCCCCCTCGCCCGGCTCGCGCAGCATCCGCCCGACCTCCACGAACCCGGCCGCGCCGGCCAGTTCGGCTATCGCGTCGACCGGCCACCGGTACGCCGGGTGCGCCTTGTGGTCGAACTCGCTCACCGGGTCGCCCTCCGACTCGAAGAAGCCGAGCAGCAGATGCCCGCCGGGCGCCAGGACACGCGCGAACTCAACGAAGTACGGGGGGAGTTCGGCCGGCGGCGTGTGGATCACCGAGTACCAGGACAGGATGCCGCCCAGCGAGTCGGCGGCCACGTCGAGGGCGTGCATGGAACCGACCTCGAACCGCAGCTCGGGGTAGGTCTCGCGGGCGAGGCCGATCATCACCGGCGACAGGTCGACGCCGAACACGTCGAGCCCGAAGCCCCGCAGGTGGGCGACCATCTGCCCGGGCCCGCACCCCACCTCGGCGACCGGCCGCCCGGCGTCCCGCGCCACCTCGGCGAACGCGGCCACCACGGCCCGGTCGAGCGGCAGCGACGGCTCGTCCTTGGCGAGCTCGGCGTAGATCTCGGCGACGGCGTCGTAGGCGTCGGCCGTCGTGCGGAGGTAGGAGGAGGGTTCGGTCACGAGCGAGCAGCCTAAACGCTCCGCCGGAAGGCCGGTGCGCCACCCACGGATCCCTGGTGGCGAGGGACGGGGCGCGGGCGGGCGTGTGGCCGCCGTCGATGGGGGAACTCGGTGCCGGCGGAATCGGCGGAACCGGCGGAACCGGCGGAACCCCTGGCAGACCCCGGCAGCCCCTGGCAGGAGGAGACGGGCACGTGGCGGACCCCGAGACGGCGGGCACGGGCGACGGAGAGCCGCCGTCGAACGAGGCCCTGGGCGGGATGGTGGCGGCCCTGGGGACCCTGGGTATCGGCGCCTACCTGCTGGACGGGCGCGGTGCCATCCTCGGCGTCAACGGTCGGACGGAGCGACTGATCGACCGGTCCGCGTCGGAGATGGTCGGGCAGGACGCGCACGACCTGCTGCACCGGAACCGGCACGGGGAGACCATTCCGCGAGCCCAGTGCCAGCTGCGGAAGGCCATCCTGACCGGAAACCCGGCGCAGGGCACGGGAGAGTGGTCGAGACGCCGCGACGGCTCCCTGCTGCCGGTGTCCTGGGTGGCCACGCCGTGCGTGCTCGACGGGCACCAGCTCGCGCTCGTGCTCTTCCACACCGTCGACGACGCGGTGCGGCCCGGCCGCCGTCCTGGCGGCGCCGGCGGGCCGCTGACGGAACTCGAACGGCTGGCGCTGCTCGCCGAGACGACCACCCAGCTGACCGCCACCCTGGAGGTGGACGAGACGCTGGCCCGGCTGGTCGACCTGGTGCTGCCCCGCCTGGCGGACTGGGCCGTCGTCGATCTGCTCACCGAACGCGACGGGGTGTGGCGCTTCGTGGTCGCGCACGCGGAGGACGACACGGTGGTCAGGCGGGAGGACCTGGAGGGCCCGATGCCGCCCGTGCCCGAGGATTCCCCCCTGCCGCTCGCACGGGCACTGCGCGGCACCGCGGCCACGGCGACCGACCCCGAGACCTACCAGGGCCGGCACCTCTCCGGCATCGCCGAGGAACAACGCCGGCTGTTCGAGGACGCCGCCCTGCACTCGGCGGTCATCGCGCCGATCCGCGGCCCGCGGCACGTCATCGGCGCCCTGACGCTCGGCCGCTCCGACCAGCCGGACGCCTTCACCGCCGCCGACGTCGCCCTGCTGGAGGACGTCGGACGCCGCGCCGGCCTCGCCCTGGACAACGCCCGCCTCTTCCAGGGACAGCGGCGGGTCGCCGAGACCATGCAGCGCCACCTGCTGCCGCAGATGCCGTACGTACCGAAGCTGGAGATGACCGTCCGGTACGCGCCCGCGAGCGACGCCTCCCAGGTCGGCGGCGACTGGTACGACGCCTTCCCGCTGGCCGACGGCGCGACCGCCCTGGTGGTGGGCGACGTCGTCGGCCACGACCTGGAGGCCGCGGCCGGCATGGCTCAACTCCGCAACATGCTGCGCGCCTACGCCTGGTCCCAGCAGAAGCCGCCGAGCAAGATCGTGGAGTGGCTGGACGAGGCGGCCCAGCACATCGCCGAGATCCCCATGGCCACGTTGATCTTCGCCCGGGTGGAGCTGCCGGATGACGGCGGGTACCTGCTGACCTGGACCAACGCCGGCCACCCGCCGCCGCTGCTGATCGACCGGGGCGGCGAGGCGCGCTTCCTCGACTCGGCCCACGGCATCCTGCTGAGCGCCGCGCCGGACCAGCCCCGCCCCGACGCGACGGCCGAACTGCCGCCCGGATCGACGCTGCTGCTCTACACGGACGGCCTGATCGAATCCCCGGGCAGCTCCCTCGACGAGGGCCTGCGCCGCCTACGACGGGAAGCCGCGTCCCTGGTCCACCGCCCGCTCGACCCCTTCACCGACGCGGTCCTCGACCGCGCCCGCGCCCCCGGCAGCGAGGACGACGTCGCGCTCCTCACGATCCGCGTCCCCGACCACGCCGACCTGGCGGCCGGCCCTACCCGGCGCGCCGCAACCGGTCGATAATCCCTGCTGGTGGGCCATACGAGTTCGAGAGTCCTGGTCGATGCCGACCACTGGCAGTTCGTTGTCCAGGATGCGCGGGCCTATGAGTCATGGATCGCCAACCACGGGATGGACCCGGACCTGCCGGCGGGCGGTCGGACTCACGAAGCGTTGTTCGTGCCGTTGGCCGCGCCGGTCTCGGACACGGCGACGGCGCCGGTGATCCGTGTGGGCCCCGAGGAGACCGCTGGCCCGCGCCGGGTGATCGTCGTTGATCAGTGCGAGGCGGTCAGGGCGGCCAGGTAGTCGTCCAGGAGCTCGACTTGCCGCCGGGGCGGGAACACCGCCGGGTCGAACAGTGCCTGGACCACCAGGCCGAGGACGAAGGCCTGAGCCCCGGCCGCGATGCGGGCGGGGTCGCCGGAAGGCAGTTCGCCGAAGTCCTGGGCTGCGGCCACCCGCTCAGTCAGCCGGTTCCGGCTTTGCGCGTACTTGCGGGCGTAGTCGGTGCTCAGGGCGGGGTCGGAGAGTGCGGTGTCCCAGGAGGAGACCCAGATGCGGTTGCTGTCGGTGGCCTCGGGGGTCAGCGGCAGGATGTCCAGCAACGCGTCCCTGAGGGCGGCCAGACCTTCGCCCGCTTGGCGGCGGGGGCGGGAGACGGTGCGCTGTTCGAGCAGGCCGAGGGCGTACTCCACCAGGGCCTGCTTGGTGGGGAAGTAGTGCGTGAGCAGACCGGTGGTCGCGCCGAGTTCGGCGGCGACGGCGCGCAGGGTCAGGCCGGCGAAGCCGCGGGTGGCCATGACCTGCCAGACCGCTGCGGAGACGTCGCGTCGACGGGCCTCGTGATCTCCCTTGGTGCGTGGCATGCTGCCACGGTACATTGCCACAACGCTTGTTATGTAAATGAGGAGGGTTGCATGTTCTCGTTGTCGCTGCGCGACGGTGCTCGCCTCGGTCCGCTGGAGGTCTGGCATGCCGAGGAGTTCGCCGACCATCTGGACCGGGCCCGCGAGCACATTCGCCCCTGGGTCGGGCCCACGTTCGTCACCGACGACGTGGACGGGGCGCGGGCCACGCTGAAGCGGTACGCCGAACGCCAGGCCGGCGACGGTGCCCGCCTGTACGGCATCTGGCGGGACGGACTGCTGGTCGGCGGCGTGATGTTCACCGCTTTCGATGCCGCTGCCGGCTCGTGTGAGATCGGTTGCTGGCTGGAGCCGTCCGCCGAGGGCCACGGCCTGGTCACCCAAGCGTGCAGCGCGTTGCTGGACTGGGCGTTCACGTCCCGGGGGCTGCATCGGACCGAATGGCACTGCCGGGTCGACAACGACCGCAGCTCAGCGGTGGCCAAGCGACTGGGCATGACGCTGGAGGGGGTGCGCCGCGAGGCATGGCCGTACCGGGGCGTGCGCTACGACAAGCAGATCTGGGCGGTCCTTGCTCCCGAATGGCGAGCCCTGGACCGGTGACCGGCGACGGCCTCGTCCGGCAAGCACACTGTCGATTCGGCAACCCTGCGAATCAGGAGTCATTGCGCACGAGAGAGTGCGACGAGTGCGTGCCGCCCTGCGGGAGCACGGTATTGCCGACGACGTGGTGACCCAACCGGGTAGGGCCCCCGGGGATTCGGATGACGGGCGTCCGTACCAGACCCACTTCGCCCGGTCGGTGAGGAAGTAGTCCGGGAGTTCGGCTCCCGCCTCGGCACTGGCCAGGGCGAGGTCGTCGTCCAGCAGGGCGGTCATGGCCGTGCTCGTGAGCTCGACGAATCCCACTGACCGGCCGGCGGGTTCAGCTGTCACAGAGCGGATGCTCGCGGAGGGTCCTGGAGCGTGTCCAGCGGTCTTCGAGGTGGTCGATGCCCCACCGGCCCGACGCGACGACCGGCCCTACTCGGCGCGCCGCAACTGGTCGATGAACGAGGCCCAGGCGGCCTTGGGGACGGTGAACGGGGCGATCCGAGTGGTGTCCTTCGAGTCCCGGACTCCGACCCGGGCAGTCAGGTCGGCGACTTCCACGCAGGTGCCGCCGTTCTCGTCGCTGTACGAGGACTTGGACCAGGCGTCGAGGTCGGCGACTTCGACGCAGGCGCTTCCGTTCTCCTGACTGTATGAGGACTTGAACCACGCCTTCTCGGGCAGTATTGCGAGGGTCATCATGAGATCTCTCGTCCTAGTTCTTCCAGGAAACGTGGTGTGTCGTCGGGGCTGAGAGCCGCAGCCCGCAGGCTGTCGAACCTCCGGGAGTGCGTCCAGATTTCCCGATCCCTCTCCACCACGGCGACTGTGCCCACTCCGCTGTCGACCTCGACGGCGGACGGCAGCGAGGGGCCGAAATCGAGAATCGAGAAGTCCGTGCTCGACCGGTAGGACGTGGAAGACAGCGGCAGGATCTGGACGACCACGTTGTCGAGCCTGGTCAGCCGCTCGATCTCCGCGTACTGCTCCAACATGATCTCGGTGCTTCCGCGCATCCGCCTGAGCACTGCCTCGTCGAGAACGCACCAGAGTTCGATTGGATCCAGCTCACGCGTTATGACCGTCTTGCGCTCCATGCGGAGGGCTACGTTTCGCTCGATGAACTCGGTTGTGGTCTCATCGACCGGCTTCGCCGTTTCGAACATCGCCCGTGCGTACTGCTCGGTTTGGAGCAGGCCGTAGACCACGTTCGGTTGCCACGCGCGGATATTGCGCGCCTCGGACTCCAGGCCGATGTACGTCGCCATGCCGGATGGCATGAAGCTTCGGTAGGGCGTCCACCAGCCGCGGCCAAGTGACTGGCGGTGCGTGTCCAGCAGGAACTCGACGTCCTCCTCGTTCGTGACGCCGTACAGCTCCAGCAGCGCCTCGAGGTCCGAGATCTTCGGCAGTCCCGCCAACCCGCGTTCGACCTTGGACAGTTTGGTCTCGGAGATACCGACCCGCTGTGCCGCCTCAAGAACGATCAGCCCTGAGTTCTCCCTGAGCCTGCGCAGCTCTCCTCCCAACTGCCGTCGTGGGATGGTCGGCCCTCGTCGTGCGGCCATCTGCTCACCTCTCAGTGTGCCCTGTGCACCGGTTCGTTGACCGTGTCCCGGCTCTGCTCCTTCGTACCTTGCGCGCGTTGGCACCTGTCAACTCAGGTGCATATGCCACTTTGTTGAAATGTTGAAAGGAACTTGCCTCTGAAGCTTCGCCGGCAGGATCGTGATGACGCATCGGACATCCCCGTATCCAGGGAGTGAGCATGAGCGACGTCACGGATCGGCCCGCCGACGCGGACGCCGACCCCGAGGAGGAGCCGCAACGGCCGACGCTCAGTGAGCGGTTGGCGGAGGTGAACCGCCGCTCGGAGTTGGACCGGCAGATCAAGAGTCTGGGGGAGGGCTGGTGGTGACGGCACGCGTGTTCCGCTGCGAGTGCACGGCGTACAGCCGGGATCGCGACCGCGGCATCGACCTCGGCGGACAGGAGCCGGGGACCGCCTGGGCCGCGTTGCTGTGGGTGAGTTGGCGGGCCGGACACATCGCCGACCAGCTGGACCCGCCGGCGGCGCGATCGGTCCGGGCCTGGTTGGCCGACGACAAGGAGGCCGACCGTGCGCTCGCACACCTGAACGCGGGGGAGTCCTACCTTCTGATCATTGCCGACGGCGCCACGCGCTACGTCCTGTCGGCCACGCCGGTGCCGTCATGAGTCGCACTCGATCTCCGTGGCCAAGGCGTCGTGGCAGCGATCCCGACGCGACGCCCATCCTGGCTGCTCGGCTCACGGGAGAGTCTCAAGGTGCTCCATGTGTTCCTCGCCCCACTGCCCGAGTGGGGCGAGGACGGCGTTGAGCGAGTGTCCGAGATCGGTCAGTGAGTACTCCACCTTCGGTGGGACCTGGTGATGGACTTCCCGGTGTACCAGACCGCTGGCCTCGAGCTCTCGCAGTTGCAGGATCAGCATCCGCTCACTGATGCCGGTCACCGTGCGGCGCAACTCGCCGAAGCGCAGCGGCCCCTCGCCAAGCCAGAACAGGATCAGCCCCTTCCATTTCCCTCCCATGACGTCGATGGCGGCGTCCAGCCCGCAGGTATAGCTCCGCCTCTTCATCAGCACTCCCCTGACAAGACTGTGGGTACCTGACAAAATTGTAGGTACTTGTAGAAGTGTTGGCGTCCACGCAGCATGGAGCAGGGCTCGCACCGAGATCGAAAGACTTCGGGCGCGAAGACTCGCATCGCATCCTTTTCAGACCTCAGGTAAATCGAAATCCGACAGGGGCAACACATGGCCGCTTACCACCGCACGCCCGTGACCGTCGTCGGGCTGGGCTCGATGGGCAGCGCACTGGCTGAGGCATTCATGGACGCCGGGCACCCGACGACCGTGTGGAACAGGACCCCGTCGAAGGCCGCGCCGCTCGTGGTCAAGGGCGCCGTGCACGCACGGACGATGGACGAGGCCGTCGCGGCGAGTCGGCTGGTCATCGCCTGCCTGACCACGTACGACAACACCATCGACGCCCTGGAACCGGCCGCTGGCACGCTCGAGGGGCGTGCCCTGGTGACCCTCAACAGCGGTTCGCCGGCCGGTGCCCGACGCATGGCCGAATGGGCCCGCGGGCACGGCGCACGCTACCTCGGCGGAGCGATAAAGAACGTACCGGCCGCCGTGGGTGCCGAGAGCACTCTCCTGTATTACGGCGGTGACAAAGGCGTCTTCGACGAGTTCGCGCCGACGCTGCGGGTGTTGGGCGGCGACACGGTCTACCTCGGCGCCGACGAGGACCTGGCCGCCCTGTACGAGATGGCGGTGGGCGGCACGCTGCTGCCCGCACTCGTCGGCTTCTTCCAGGGCGCGGCGGCGATGCAGGCGCGTGGCCTCACGGTTGCCTCGATGGTGCGGTTCAGCACCAAGTGGTTCGAGATGATCAACTCGGTACTGCCGACCTTCGCCGAGGAGATCGACAGCGGCGAGTACAACAAGCCCGCGTCCTCGGTGAACCTGTTCCTGGCCGGAGCTGTTTATGACGAGGAACTCGGCAGAGAGGCGAACCTCGACACGGAGTGGCACAAGCCCTTCCACGACCTGCTGAAGCGAGCGGCCGACGCCGGCCACGGCGACCACAGCATCTCCGCCCTGACGGAGGTGCTCAAGAAAAGAACCTGAGAGCTCCTTCCGGATCTCCCTCCAGGAGCCCTTCGGCGTCCTTCTTCGTGATCACCGGGTGACCGTACTGCGGGGCATCCGTCAACCCCAGCCCCGGACGGCACAACCGGTACCCTCGGGCGCTGCCATAGCAGGCCACGCCGACCCCAGCAGTCTGCAAGTGCACGGTCACGCGCCACTCCAGCTCCTGCGAGAACCGCACCCGGCAGCCGTTCTCGACGAGCTTCGGAATGACCTCCCGGTACGAGACGTCGGACAGGGGGTTTCCCGTCACATCAACCTGGAGCAGCGTCGGCACGTGCAGCAGGGGTTCGATGTCGGCAACGAAGTCACGTGGCATCGAGAAGTTGAGGATCGGAAGAGATGCAACCCCCGAGAGGTCTCGCAGCGCGCTGTCCTCGATGCTCAGCATACGAAGCTTTGTAAGCGACTCGATCTGCCTCACGGAAACAGGATCGCATCCCACCAGGATCAGCTGTTCAAGTGAGCGGAAATCCGCGATCGGACCGAGGTCGCGCACGCGCTGCATCACCAACTCCGTCACCGATTCACACTCCGCCGAGGTGACCGGAAAACCGTGCCCGATCGCCCTGGTGATCGACCTGTCGAACTCGGGATCAACCTTGCCCATCGCCATCCCCGTTCAGTGGAATTCGGCTCACGCTCTCGCGAAGCGGACTGGCCGAATCTTGATGAGGAAGCGTATCGGGTCGTATCCGCAGGTCCGTGTCGAGGGCGGCGGGCCGTCCACGGCCCGGGCAAGGTCCTCTTGGACGTTGCCCTCGCGGTCGCCCTGGGTGGGCCGAAGCGCGCGCATGTCCGGAAGTTGGCCGGTGAGGCGGCGACGCCATCCACCGGGTCGTCTTGAAGGGCCCGCCTCGGCCCGGACGCCAGCCGTCGAACCCGACGGTGAGATCCGCGACGGCGGCTGACCCGCTTCGCCACCAACACCCGGCACACCCCGATCGCCGAGCTGGAGCGAAGGCACCGAGATCAGGCCGAACAGCCGAAACGGCCTGCCGGACAATCCGACGGACCATCACGAGAGTTCGAGGTTAGGCTGCGGCGATGGAACGCTTAACCGAAGTGCCCCAGAACCTCGCCGAGTCCGCGGAACCGGCCCGGGCGAATGACTACGACGGCTTCGCCGAGGCGTACGCGGCGGAGAACGAGAGCAACCTCGTGAACGCGTACTACGAGCGGCCCGCGATGATAGCCCTCGCCGGAGACGTGGCCGGCCGCCGGATCCTGGACGCCGGCTGCGGGGCGGGCGTCCTGTCCGCCGCGCTACGCGATCGCGGTGCCGTCGTCACCGGCATCGACGGCAGCGCCGGCATGCTGGCGCTGGCGAGGCGGCGGCTCGGTGATGACGCGGACCTGCGCGTGGTCGACCTGAGCGACCCCCTGCCGTTCGCCGACGGCGCGTTCGACGACGTGGTCGCGTCGCTGGTGCTGCACTACCTGGAGGACTGGGGGCCGACGCTGGCCGAGATGCGGCGAGTGCTCAGGCCCGACGGCCGGCTGATCGCGTCGGTGCATCACCCTCTCGTGGACTACGTGATCCAGGATCCTCGGCCCGACTACCACGCGACCACCAGCTATACCGACGAATGGACGTTCAACGGACAGTCCTTCCCCATGAGCTTCTGGCGCAGGCCATTGCACGCGATGACCGATGCCTTCACCACCGCCGACTTCCGCCTTTCCACCATCAGCGAGCCGCAGCCCGACCCCGCCGCCCGTGAGTTGTTCCCCGACGACTTCCACGACCTCTCGACCAAAACCTGCTTCCTGTTCTTCGTCGTCGAGGTACCGCCTGCGGCTACGGGCTGGAACGAGTAGCCAGTCGGTGGATCATGGGCGGGCCAGAGTCGGATCGAGACCGTGCCCACGGCCGCGTCGACATGTCGGGCCGGCTCGGCGGGTTGGCAGTTCGCGGTCCAGGACGTGCGGGCCTTTGATGCCCCGCTGATGGCTTTGGTGTTCTCGATTCGGACGTGTGCCTGTGAGCGGTGGACCCTACGAACCGACCGAAGAGATTCGCGAGTTGCTTGGGTTCTCCAAGCGTCGGCTGGTGATGGACCGGCGGGGGTCCACGGTGTGGCGGGTGGTGGGGGAGCGGGGGACCTGGGGTGTCCAGCCGTGGTGTGACGGGCCGAGTCTCTGGGAGCTGTGGGCGCCGTACCGCGAAGCGGGAGGCAGGGGGGAACCGGACGACGGGGCGGCGCTCGCCTGTGCTCGCGCGCTCGCGGCGCTGCACCGGGCGGGCTGGGTGCACGGGGACGTGCAGCCCGCGCATCTCATCGTCGGGGAGGACGGCCGGGCGCGGTTGATCGATCTCGCGCTGGCGCGGGGCGGTGCGGTCCCGGCCTGGTGTGACTTCGCGTTCCAGGGCTGCCTCGTGCACTACGAGAGCCCTGAGCTCTCGCGCGAGGCGCTGGCCACCGGGACGGCCGTGCCCACGGCCGCGCCGGACGTGTTCGGGCTCGGGGCCAGCCTGCACCTCAGCCTGACCGGGCGGCGCGTCGTGGACTTTCCCGCCGAGGCGGAACGCGCCGAGCAGCGGCGGTACATCGCCGGCTGGCCGGGTGGCGGCGTCGACGTGCCGGGCAGGCTCGGTGGAGTGATCGCGGCGATGGTGCGCCCCGCCCCGGGGGATCGGCCCACCACGGCCGAGGTGTGCGCCGTCCTTGGTGGGGCGGGGTGACCGGGAGCTAAGGGGTCGTGAACAGGGTGTAGCCGGAGGAGATCGGGTCCTCGTCCGGGGTGATCCACGTGGTGCTGACGATCTCACCCTCGACGTCGGCGGCGTAGTACTGCACCCGCCACGACGTGGCCGTGCTGCACCAGTCGAACACGTCCCAGAGGAAGCACTCCTTGACCGAGATGACGACGTCCCAGAAGCGGTAGTAGTCACCGATGGCGACGTTGTTCACCTGGGTCACCAGTTCCAGGTTGAAGAACTCCCCGGTTCCGTTCGTGGCGGGAGTCGCGGTCACGCTCCATCCCGACGGGGCACCGCCGGTGCACGCCACGAAGTTGACGTTGACTTCCCCGTAGCGGACGCGGGTCGCCGTGCTGCCCGGGAAGAACTTCTCGTTGGCCGGTTCGCGGCACACGCTCGCGGCCGCCGGGGTGGCGGTCGCGACCGCGCCGACCCCGAGGAGCGGTAACAGCGCCGCGGATAAGACGGCTAAGCGCCTGAGCATTCCCATACGTAGTCCCCCTCTTGCCGAATGTCGAACTCTTGCCGAAGACATGCCTTTTGGTGCGCTTGGCAGCCTTGCGAGCCTGTGCCGGAATGTCCAGGGAGGTAGTGAAATGCTCCGGCACCCGTTCCGTGGAGGATGTGCGATCGCGATGGCCGGCGCGCGTCGGTCAGCCGGCGGCCAACTCGCGAGTGGTGTCGGCGGCCGGGTCCGCCGTCGCGTGGTGGTGGCCGGTGCCGGCCCAGAGGCTCAGGCCGTGGGGGTCGGCGGCCGCCGCCGCGGCGGCGCGGAGGGGGCGGGTCAGCTGGTGCAGCAGCGGGTACGCCGCCGGGGCCGTCGCGTGGTGGGCGTCGATGAAGCGGTTGCGGAGGCCGCGGGCCGGGCGGCCGGTGAAGGCGCGGGTGACGACGGTCGTGGTGAACGACGGGTCGGCCAGGGCCGCCCGGTAGGGCGCCGACGTGCCCGCCTCGGGGGCACGCAGGTAGGCCGTGCCGGCCTGGGCGGCGACCGCGCCGGCCGCCACCGCGCCGGCCACCTCGCGGCCGGTGGCCAGGCCGCCGGCCGCGAGCAGCGGCAGGTGGGTGACGGCCCGCACCGCGCCCAACAGCGGGAGCAGCGGCGTCGGATCGGGGTCGGCCGCCGGGTCGAAGGTGCCGCGGTGGCCGCCGGCCTCCGGGCCCTGGACGCACAGCGCGGACACGCCGAGCGCCGCCGCCCCACGGGCCTCCGCCCGCGTGGTGACGGTCGCGACGACGTACGTGCCGACCGCGAGGAGGGCGCCGACCACCCAGGGAGGCGGTGGGCCGAAGGTGAAGGAGACGACCGGCACCGGGTCGTCGAGCAGCAGCCGCAGCTTGGCGTCCCAGTCGTCGGTGTCGGTGGGGTCCGGGTCCGGCAGCGCGACGCCGTACCGCTCGGCCTCGGCGGCGAGTTCGGCGCGGTAGCGCTCGGCGCCGGCCGGGTCGGGGATCGGGCGGGGGACGAAGACGTTGACGCCGAAGGGCTCACCCGAGACCGCCCGCACCCGCGCGATCTGGTCGGCGACCTCGTCCGCCGTGCGGTAGCCGGCGGCCAGGAAGCCGAGGCCGCCGGCCCCGGAGACGGCCGCGACGAGTTCGGGTGTGGTCGGTCCGCCGGCCAGCGGGGCCTGCACCACGGGGAGTCGGAGGTCGCGCGGATCGAACACCAGAGGCTCCAAGAAGACAGAAGGCCGGGCCCGTACGGTTCGCACCATACGGGCCCGGCCGGGGAGCGGCGGAGTCAGGAGGTCGGCTGCGGCTCCTTCGGCTCCGGTGCGGCGTCCGCCGCCACCGCGGCCCGTGCCGCCTGGCGGCGGGAGGCGATCGCGCTGCCCACGAACAGGCCGACCAGCGAGCCGATCACCAGCACGATCACCGCGGCCTGCGACCAGTTCGCCGCGTTGCCCACGAAGAAGCCCGCGACCCCGAAGTCGGCGTCGGAGAACGTGGAGTTGGCCAGGCCGACGTCGCCCAGCCGGGGCAGGATCAGCAGCGGCAGGAAGGTGATCAGCAGGCCGTTGGCCGCGGCGCCGAGCACCGCGCCGCGCCGGCCGCCGACCGCGTTGCCGATGACGCCCGAGGCGCCGCCGGTCATGAAGTGCGCCACGATGCCCGGGATGATGATCGTCCCGCCGACGGCCGCCAGCACGCCCATGCCGATCAGGCCGGCCGCGAAGCTGGCCAGGAAGCCGATGAGCACGGCGTTGGGCGCGAAGGTGAAGACGATCGGGACGTCCAGGGCCGGCTTGGCGTTCGGCACCAGCTTCTGCGAGATGCCCTTGAAGGCGGGGATGATCTCGGCGAGCACCATCCGGACGCCGGCCAGGATCACGGTGACGCCGGCCGCGAACATGCCGGCCTGCATGATCGCCCAGATCAGGAACCACTGGCCGCCGCTCAGCTCGTCCTCCACGTAGCCGGGGCCGGCGATCAGCGTGACCAGCAGGTAGATGACGCCCATCGAGACGGCGATCACGACGGTGGTGTCGCGCAGGAAGCCAAGACCGGAGGGGATCTTCAGGTCCTCGGTCGACTTCTTGCTGTCGCCCCTGGTCAGCTTGGCGACCAGACCGCTGGTGGCGATGCCGAAGCCGCCGGTGTGGCCGAGCGCCACGTTGTCCTGCTTGGTGACCCGCCGCATCCACGGCTGCACCAGGGCCGGCGAGACGGTGGTGACGATGCCCTGGGCGAGGGAGCCCCACAGCACGGCCTGCCACGACTCGAAGCCGTTCGCCATCAGGATCACGGCGATCATGGCGGCCAGGTAGAGCGCCACGTGGCCCGACATGTAGATGTACTTGAGCTGGGTGAAGCGCGCCAGCAGCACGTTCACCACCATGCCGAAGAAGAAGATCAGCGCGGCCTGGGTGCCGAAGTCGGTGAGGACCGTGCCGACGATCGCCTCGTTGTTGGGCACCACGCCCTGCACGTCGAAGGCGTGCTGGAACATGTCGCCGAACGGGGTCAGCGCCCCGGAGACGACCCCGGCGCCGGCGGCCAGCACCAGGAAGCCGACGAACGCCTTGATCGTGCCCTTCAGGGTGTCGGAGAAGGACTTGCGCTGGAGGACCAGACCGACGAGGGCGATCAGGCCGATGATGACGGACGGCTCGCGGAATATGTCCACGAGGACGTTAAGGAAGCTGTTCACTGGTCAACGCCTTTCTACGGCACGACTGGTGGTTCTTGGTCGCGATGCAGGTGACGTCGGCAGCGGACAGACGTTCCTTGCTGTGGGGGTGCGAGCGGGGGGCGGGGAGGCGAGTGGGTCAGGCGGTCGGAGTCAGAGCAGGCCCTTGCGGACCGCGGCGTCCTTGACGGCCTCGCGCAGTTCCTCGCGGTCGATGATGCTGTTGAGGACGACCACGTCGCCCAGGCCCTCGGCGGTCTCCGCCAGGTCCTTGGCCACGAAGAAGACGTCGGCGCTGGCCGGGCTCGCCGAGCCGATGTCGGAGTGGTCGACCTCGACGCCGCTGACGCCGAGCTCGCCCAGGACCTCCTCGATGTTCATGCGCACCATGAAGCTGCTGCCGAGCCCGGTGCTGCACATCGCCAGGAATTTCATCGTTCTCACTTCTCCTCGAACTCGTGGATGAGCTTGGTGACGTCGGCCGCCGAGCGGGCGGCGCGCAGCGCCTCCCGGGTGTCGGGGTCCGACAGCAGACGGGCCAGTGAGGCCATCGCCAGCGTGTGCGCCGTGGCGTCCACCGCGGCGAAGCAGAAGTAGAGGTCCACGGCGTGCTCTGGCTGGTCGAGCAGCGGCGCGGGCTCCGTCAGGCGCAGCATCGAGATGGCGGTGCGCACCGCGCCGCGCTCCGGCCTGGCGTGGGCCAGGGCGATCCCGAAGCCGAGGTTGATGTAGGTGCCGCCGGCCTCGATCGAGTCGATCATGGCGTCGACGTACTCGGGGGTGATGTCCCCGGCGTCGAGCAGCGGCGCGGCGACCTCCCTGACCGCCTCGCGCCAGCCGAGACGGTCGGCGGAGAAACGTATCTTCCCCTCGGGGAGCAGGTCGCTGAGCTTGCTGGTGCTGGTCGTCATTGGGTGTCTCCGGTGGTGCGTGGTGCGTGGTGCGGGCCGTGCTACTCGGCGTCGGCGACGATGTCGAAGGACAGCTCGGCGCTCTCGGGCAGGAACTTGGACGTGCCGTGGATCACCGGCCGCCGGTTGAGGTCGAAGACCCGGGAGGTCGCCAGGAGCAGCGCCGAGCCGGGCTCCACGTCGAGCAGCGCGGCCTCCCGGCCGTCGCAGTCGTGCAGGCCGACGACGATCTCGTTCCGGGTGAGCACCACGTCGTGGTGCGCGCGGAGGTGGGCGTAGAGGGAGGCGTCGGTGAAGTCGGCCGTGAGCACGTCGGGGAAGCGGTCCTCCTCGACGTAGGAGTCGGCGAGGTGGTGGATCCGGCCGTTGACCCGGCGCAGCCGCTCCAGGTGGATGACGGAGGTGGCGGGCGAGACGTCGAGCGCCGCGGCGAGCCGGGTGCCGGCCCGCATCGGCTTCAGCGTCAGGACCTCCGAGGTGACGGTGTGGCCCTGCCTGGTCAGCTGGGTGAAGAAGCCGGTGACCTCGTTGACGAACCGCTCGCGGTGCTTGAGCGCGTACCGGGGGCGGGTGACGAACGTGCCCTTGCCGTGCTGACGGATCAGGTGCCCGTCGTTCACCAGCTCGTCGACGGCCCGCCGCAGTGTGATGCGGCTCACGGCGTACTCCTCGCAGAGCGCCGACTCCGGCGGCAGCTGACCGCCGACCGGCAGCCCGCTGACCCGCCGCAGCAGATGGTCGCGCACCTGGGCGTATTTGTGCTCGGCCATCGCCGCCTCCTCGCTGAGAACGTGTCGTCGAGACGTCATGATGACCAGAAACCCACACGACGTCAATAGGTCGATTCCCTGTAACCGTACTCCGGTGTCGAAGCTTCCTGAACGGGGTCGGAACGGGACAACTGACTCTGGATAAAAAGGGCATATCAGGCGAAAGTGGCGCGAGGGTGGGATGAGTTACGTTGAGGCGAGTCATCATGACGACATGACCAATCGATGCCGCCGCCGTCGCTGGCGCCGCCGTCATCGGTTCGAACGCCCGCGCACAGAGGAGCCCGCCGTGACCGAACCCGCCCTCGATCCCACCGACCGTCAGGCGGTCGCGGTGGCCCGCGCCCTGGCCATGGACGCCGTGGAGGCCGCCGGCTCCGGGCACCCGGGCACGGCGATGGCCCTGGCCCCGGTCGCCCATCTGCTGTTCCAGCGGCACCTGCGGCACGACCCGGCCGACCCCGGCTGGGAGGGCCGCGACCGCTTCGTGCTCTCCTGCGGCCACGCCAGCATCCTGCTGTACACCCAACTCCACCTCACCGGCTACGACCTGGACCTCGACGACCTGCGCGCCTTCCGCCGGCTCGACTCCCGCACCCCAGGCCACCCCGAGTACCGGCACACCGCCGGCGTCGAGACGACCACCGGGCCGCTCGGCCAGGGCGTCGCCACCGCCGTCGGCATGGCCATGGCGCTGCGGCGGGACGCCGCCCGGCTGGCCGGCGCCGCGCCCGAGGTGACCGACCGCACCGTGTGGGTGCTGGCCTCCGACGGCGACCTCCAGGAGGGCATCTCCTACGAGGCGGGCGCGCTCGCCGGCCGCCACGGCCTCGACAACCTGGTCGTCGTCTGGGACGACAACGGCATCCAGATCGAGGGCTCGACCGACCTCGCCACCCGCGAGGACACCGGCGCCCGCTTCGCCGCCCAGGGCTGGGCCGTGCGCCACGTCGGGCTCGCCGCCGACGGCGACGTCGACACCGAAGCCCTGGACGCCGCCCTCACCGCCGCCCGCGCCGAGCGCGGCCGGCCCACCCTGATCGTCCTGAAGTCCCGGATAGCCTGGCCCGCCCCCCACGCCGTCGACACCCCGGCCGCGCACGGCGCGCCGCTCGGCGCGGCCGAGGTCACCGCCACCAAGCGGCGGCTCGGCGTCGCCCTCGCGCCGTTCACCGTGCCGCCCGAGGTGCGTGCCCACACCCGCCGCGCCGTCGTGCGCGGCGCGGCCCTGCACCGGGACTGGGACGAGGCCGTGGTGGCGTGGCGCGCCGCCCACCCCGACCCGGCCGCCGCCCCCGACGCCGCCGCCGCCCGCCCCACCCGGGCCGCGATCGCCGCCGCGCTCCCCGACTTCGAGCCCGGCGCCTCCGTCGCGCCCCGGGACGCCTCGGGCGCCGTGATCCAGGCGCTGGCCGCCGCGCTCCCCAGGCTGTGGGGCGGCTCGGCCGACCTCGGCGACTCCAACCGCACCACCATCAAGGGCGGCGGATCCTTCCTCCCCGAGGAGCCGGCCGGCCGCACCGTGCACTGGGGCGTCCGCGAGCACGCCATGGCCGCCGCCCTCAACGGCATCGCCCTGGTCGGCAACGACACCCCGTTCGCCGGCACCTTCCTGGTCTTCAGCGACTACCAGCGGCCCGCGCTGCGGCTCGCCGCGCTGATGCGGCTGCCCGTCGTCCACGTCTGGTCCCACGACTCGGTCGCCCTCGGCGCGGACGGGCCCACGCACCAGCCCGTCGAGCACCTGGCCGCGCTGCGCGCCGTGCCGGGCTTCGCCGTGGTCCGCCCGGCCGACGCCACCGAGACCGCCGCGGCCTGGCTGGCCGCCCTCGGCCAGGAGGGGCCGGTCGGCCTGGTGCTGGCCAGGCAGGGCGTGCCGGTGCTGCCCACGCCCGTCGCCGCCGTCCGGGAGGGCGTGGCGCGCGGCGCCTACGTCGTGGCCGAGGGCGATGACGTGCTGCTGCTGGCCAGCGGCAGCGAGGTCGCGCTGGCGCTGGCCGCCCGCGAGGCGCTGGCCGGCCGCGGCGTCTCGGCGCGGGTCGTCTCCGTGCCGTCCAAGGACTGGTTCCTGGCCCAGGACCGGGGCTACCGCGACGCCGTGCTGCCGCCGGCGGTCCGCGCCCGGGTGGTGGTGGAGGCCGCGTCGTCCTTCGGCTGGCACGACCTGCTAGGCGAGCACGGCACCACCGTCACCATCGACGACTTCGGCCTCTCCGCCTCGGCCGCCGACGCGCTGGCCGCCAAGGGCATGACCACCGAGGCCGTGGTCGACGCCGCGTTGGTCTCGCTGAAGTCGGCGGGCGCCCGATGACCGAGGAGATGACCGAGGAGATGACCGAGGAAGGGCCCCTCACCGGCGTCGAGTTGGTGGTCTTCGACTGCGACGGCGTGCTCGTGGACACCGAGACGCTCGGCCCGGCCGTGGTCGCCGCGATGGCCGCCGAGGTGGGCTGGCCGCTCACCCCCGACGAGGTGCGGCGGCGGTTCCTCGGCCGCCCCGAGGCATACCTGTACGAGCAGGTCAGGGCGCACGCCAGCCGCCCGGTCGGCGCCGACTGGCTGGCCGAGTACCGGCGGCGGGTCGGCGAGGCGTTCGCCGCCCGGCCGCACACCATGCCGGGCGTCGGCGAACTCCTCGACGCCCTCGACGCGCGCGGCCTCCCGTACTGCGTCGCCTCCAGCGGCGGCCACCCCAGGATCCGGCACTCGCTCACCCACAGCGGTCTCTGGCCGCGGTTCGCGGGGCGGATCTTCAGCGCCGACGACGTGGCGCGCGGCAAGCCGGCGCCCGACCTGTTCCTGCACGCGGCCCGCGAGTCGGGCCACGCGCCGGCCCGCTGCCTGGTGATCGAGGACAGCCCGGCGGGCGTCGACGCGGCGCTGGCCGCCGCGATGCCCGTCATCGGCTACACCGGCGGCCCCACCGCCGCCGAGGCGCTGGCCCACGCCACCCTCGGCACGGTGGCCGACCTGCGGCTGATCGCGACGAAGGACTGACGGGTCGGCGGGCTGACGGGTCGGCGGGCCGGCGACTCAGCGGGCCGGCTTAGCCGCGCGGACGACGTCCGGGTAGCCGCCGTCCGCGGGGTCGCACACCGGGCAGTCCGCGGTGGGACGGGCGGGAGTCACCGGCAGGGCGGCGGTGCGGGCGAGTCGGTGGCGCTGACGGGGGGTGACGAGCGGGACCGGCTCCGCCGCGTCACAGCGAATCCCACGAGCCACCGCACCGGCCGCGGCGCGGGTCCGGCGTCCAGCGCCGCCAACAGCCGCTCGTCGAACAACGCGTTCACCGCGGTGCGAGCCACCGGTGCGAGCACCCGCGGCAGCCGGGACACCAGGACACCCCGGGTCGCCTCCAGCAACGCCCGGCCCTCGTCCGTGACCGCGAAGGCGCGCCGCTCGAAGGCGTCCATCCACGCGGACAGGGCGGCGTAGGAGTCAGGAAACCCACCGATTCCCATCCGGTCGGCGAGGCCGGCGTAGAACCGGTGGGCCGCCTCCTGTTCGCACGGCGTCGTCGGGCGCCAGCCGAACGCGTCGATATGCCGCAGCGGAGAGACACAGAACGTCGCCAGCACATGGACGAACTCCTCCTCACCCACCGGAAGACCAGCGTGCAAGGCGTTCAGCACCGCCACCGTACGACGACCCTCCGGCGCGTCCAGACCATGCTCGATCAGGGTGAACATCAGCTCACCCGTGGCCTTGGCGCGCTCCACGGGACGACCGGTCATCTTCCCGGTGTCCACCAGTACCCTGGCGATGCTCGGCACGGCGAAGGTCCGGTAGAAACCGAGATTGAGCCCCATGCGCAGCTCGCCGGGGTACTCCTCGACCGCCAGCCGCCGGTAGACGGCGTGCGCCCGCACCTCGTCCACGACCCTCCCGGTTCCCGGCCAACTCGCGTGCCCTCACCGGAGGTTACCCAAGGCCGTTCTTCCCGGTCACCGGCAGCGGAATCGGGTGGTTGGGGCGGAGCAGGCCGTGCGGGTCGTGCTCCGCCCGTAGCCGGCCGAGCCGTTCGAGGTCGGCCGGCGCGAACGCGGCGCGGATCTCGTCCGGTTCGAGCGGGCCGAACCCGAAGTTGAGGGAGCGGCCGACCGCCCGATCCGCGAACGGCGCCAACGTCGCGTCGTGGTGCGCCCGCACCGCCGGCTCCTCGCCTGGCGCCACCATCGAGAGCACCGACACCGCGTACCCCGCGTCCCGGTGGCCGACCGCGTTGGCGACGCGCGGCGGGCGGGCCAGCGCGCCGCCGAGGTGCCGCAGGCCCACCACGGTCATCGCCGGCGCCCCGGGGCCGGCCGTCGACGGCAGCCCGGCCAGCGCGGCCGGGTCGAGGTCGCTCACCAGCAGGTTCCGCGACCGGTAGGGGTGCGGCTGGTCGGGCTCGTCGAACACCGCGCCCGACTCGGCGTACGGCAGCTCCCGCAGCGTGTCCCGCAGCGGCTCGCCGAGCGCCCGCAGCGGCGCCACCAACTCCGCGCCCTCCTCGGCCGGGCCGAGGTGGCAGAGCTGGATCGCCGCCACATGCCGGCCGCGCAGCGGCTCGGGCAGCATCGGGAGGTCCGGGTAGGGCAGCATCGTCACGGCCGAGGTCGTCTCCTCGGGCACGGTGGCGGTCCAGCGGCGCCAGGCGTCCAGCACGTCGGGGACCCGCGTCACGTCGAACGCCAGCGAGCCGCCGTAGATCCGGGCCACCGGCACCAGGTCGATCTCAAGACCGGTGACCACCCCGAAGGTGCCGCCCCCGCCGCGCACCGCCCAGAACAGCTCGGGCTCCTCGTCCGGCGTGACCCGGCGCGGCCGCCCGTCCGGGGTGACCAGGTCGACCCGGCGCACGTGGTCGGCCGCGAAGCCGTACCGCCTGGCCAGCAGGCCCACGCCGCCGCCCAGCGTGTAGGAGACGGCGCCCACGCCGGGGAAGCTGCCGGACAGCGGTGCCAGGCCGTGCGGCGCGGCCGCGTCGAGCACGTGCCGCCAGGTCGCGCCCGCCTCGACCCAGGCGGTGCGGGCCGCCGGATCCACCCGGACGCCGACCAGCCGGCCGGTGCTGATCAGCACGCCCCCGGTGACGGGGGCGGCGCGGCCGTGGCCGCTGGCCTGCACGGCGAGCGGCAGCCGGCGCTCGGCGGCGAAGCCGACGGCGGCCCGCACGTCCGCCGCCCCGGCCGCGGCCACCACCGCCGAAGGGCGGTGCGGAGCGAGGAGTTGGAAGCCCGCGCACGCGTCGTCGTAGACCTCCGATCCGGGGAGATGGACGGCGCCCTGGAGCTGGGCGGCGAGCGGGTGGGGTGTGGTGGTGTCGGTCATGCGGCCGAGGCTAGGAAGCCTTGTGGTCAGATCCCGGCCACAAGGGATGGCAGTCTGGGGCGGGTGAGCGAGGAACGGGAACCGCACGGGCCGCCTGGGCGGCTGCTGCGCCTGCTCGCCCTGCTGCAGAGCCGCCGCAGGTGGTCGGGGGCCGAGCTCGCCGACCGGCTCGGCGTCAGCGGCCGCACCCTCCGCCGCGACCTGGACCGGCTGCGGGCCCTCGACTACCCGGTGGAGTCCACCACCGGCACGGCCGGCGGCTACCGGCTGGCGTCCGGCCGGAACCTGCCGCCGCTCCAGCTGGACGACGAGGAGGCCGTCGCCCTGGCCCTCGGCCTCGTCATGGCGGCCGGGGCGCCAGGCGTCGCCGGCATCGAGGAGAGCGCCACCCGCGCGCTGGCCAAGCTGGAACGCGTGCTGCCGGCCCGACTGCGGCCCCGGCTCGCCGCGTTGGGCGGCGCGGCCGAGGCCGTCCCCGGGTGGCCGGCGGGCGGGCCGCGCGTCGACCCGGCCATGCTCGCGGTGCTCGCCGACTGCTGCGCCGAACGCCAGGTGCTGAGCTTCGACTACGTCAGCCGCTCCGGCGCCCGCAGCCGGCGCCGCGTCGAGCCGCACCACCTGGTCACCGCGCGCGGCGGCTGGTACCTGATCGCCCACGACCCGGACCGGGCCGACTGGCGCGTCTTCCGCGTCGACCGGATCGCCGGGCCGCTCCCCACCCACCAGCGTTTCGCGGCCCGGCCGCTGCCCGCGCCTGACGCCGCCACCTTCCTCGTCCGCTCCCTCGCCGCCGCCGGCTACCGCCACACCGCCCGGCTGACGGTGGGCCTGGGCGCCGACGCGCTGCGGGCCAGGCTCTTCGCCGGCCTGCCGGGCGAGATCGAGCCGCGCGGCGCCGACGCCTGCGCGGTCCGACTCAGTGCGGAGTCCGCCGAGTTGGTGGTCCAGTACGCGGCGCTGCTGCTGGCGCTCGACGCGGCGGTCGCGCTGACGGACGCGTCCCCCGAGGTGGCGGCGGGCCTCGGCGCGCTGCGCGACCGGCTACCGGACCGGCTGCCGGACTGAGCCGGCGGCTACCGCCCGTGGTCGGTGGCGAGCCGCTCGATCGTCTGGAGCTCCCGGTCGATCTTCGCGAGCGCGGCGCGACGGCGATCCGGCCCGCCCCGGTCCGGCTCCTCCGCCTGCTCCCGCCCCTGCCCCCGCCGGTGTTCGAGATGCGCCAGCAACGTCGCGTCGCCCAGGTCCCGGGCGGCGAAGGCGACCACGATCGTGGCGGACTGCATGAGGCACCAGCCAGGCCGGAGCCTCGCGTCCATCGGGTTCTCCCGGCCGGCGGCGTCCCGCACCAGCACCCGCAGGAACTCGCCGTCCCGCTCGACGACCCGCACCCGGGCGACGCCCGGTTCGTAGCGCGGGGTGGCGTGTTCCAGGTCCGCGACGACCCGCCACACGGCGTCGAACGGCGCGGGGATCCGGCGCTGCCGGACGACGGCGCCGGGCAGCGCCGCCGCGAGAACGGTGAGGCGGTCGATCGGGTCGTTCACGAGTCCCACCCCTTCCGGAAGGCGGCTCTGGCCCGGTGCAACCGGGATTTCACGGTTCCCGCCGGGATCCCGAGCGTGGCGGCGATCTCCTGCTCGCTCAGGCCCTCCCGGGCGCGCAGCACCAGCACCACGCGCTGCGCGACCGGCAGCCGCGTCAGGGCGTCGTCGATGTCCACCAGCCCTTCGAGGCAGGGCACCCGGCGGTCGACGACCGTTCCCTCGGCCCCCTCCGCGCTCTCCGTGGCGACCTCCGCCTCGTGCCGGCGGGCGAACCGGATCGCCGTCCTGACGGCCACCGACCGCACCCAGGTCATGATCGCCTCCGGGGCGCGCAGCGAGGGCAGGCCCTGGAAGATGGCGAGCAGGGCCTCCTGCGTCGCGTCGTCGGCCGCCGCCGGGACGATCCGCGCGCACAACCGGCGCACGTAGGGCGCCAGTTCGTCGAGAAGCCTGTCCAAGGCGAGCGCGTCCCCCTGCTGAGCAGCCGCCACTTTCTCCGGGTCCACGTAAGGAAAGTTATCCGGAACCCCGGAAAGGTTCCCCGCCACTTTCCCTCAGGAAGACACCACGCAGAAGGGCCTCTCCTGTGGGACCAGAACCAGCAGCAGACCTGACCATCGTCGGCGCGGGCCTCGCCGGGCTCACCGCCGCCGTCGAGGCGGCCGAACGCGGCTGGCGGGTGACCGTCGCCGAGACCCACGCCAGGCCGGGCGGACGCGCCCGCACCCTCGCCGCTCCCTTCCGGGCCAACGCCGGCCCCCACGCGATCTATGTGGACGGACCCTGGTGGGCGTGGCTGGAGCGCCGCGGCCTCACCCCGCCCGTCGCCCAGGCGCCGCCCTACCCCGGCCTCGTCCTGACCGAGGGCCGGCTCGGCCCCTGGCCGGCCGACCTTCGCGGGACCATCGCCGCGCTGCCGGCCGCGGCACCCGCTGACGAGTCGTACCGCGCCTGGCTGCTGCGGCACGTCGACGCGAGGACGGCCGAGGCGATCATCGGCGTCTGCTTCATCTTCACCTTCGACCACGACCCCGGGCGGCTCTCGGCGGCGTTCGTCCACCAACGCCTCCACCGGGCCTCCGCCGGCGGCGTCCGCTACGTGGTCGGCGGCTGGTCCACGCTGGTCGACCTCCTGGCCCGGCGAGCCGCCGAACTCGGCGCGCGGCTCGACACCGAGACCCGGATATCCGCCCTGTCGGAGGGCCCGACGATCGTCGCCACCAGCCTCGCTGCGGCACGCCAGCTCACCGGCGACAGCACGCTGACCTGGCCAGGCACGCGCGTGGTGACGGTCGACCTGGGTCTGCGGGCCGCCGGCGGACCCGACTGGTTCCGGGTGCTCGACCTGGACGACCGGATCTACGCCGCCCGCTACAGCCTCGCCGACCCCACCCTGGCCCCGCCCGGCCAGGAACTCGTCCAGATCGCCGCCGCGTGCGCTCCCCACGAGCGGAAGGCCGACGCCGAGGCCCGCGTGCGGCGCCTTCTCGACCACGCCTGGCCCGGCTGGCACGCCGCGGTGGAGTGGCACCGGAGCGCCGTGCGCACGGACTGCACCGGGGCCGTTGACCTGCCGGGCACGACCTGGCACGACCGCCCGGTCGTCGACCGAGGCGGCCGCCTCGCCGTGGCCACCGACCAGTCCGCCGCGCCGGGACTGCTCGCCGAGGTCGGCATCACCGCGGCGCGCATGGCCCTCCAGCGACTCGACGAGACCGTCGGCCACCTCGCGGGCGACGCCTCGGGCTGACCGCCGCCACGGGGCGTGGCGCCGCCACGCGTGGCGGCGCCACGCACAGCGCCGCTACGCGTAGACGACGGTCACCGGCGCGTGGTCGCTCCAGCGCTCGGGGTGGGTGGCGGCCCGCTCGACGTGCGCCTTGACGGCGCGGGCGGCCAGCCCCGGGGTCGCGACCTGGTAGTCGATGCGCCAGCCCGTGTCGTTGTCGAAGGCGCGGCCGCGGTAGGACCACCAGGAGTAGGGCCCGTTCTCCTGCTCCGGGTGCAACGCCCTGACCACGTCCGCGTAACCGCCGTCCGCGGGGTCGAACACCCGGCTGAGCCAGGCGCGTTCCTCCGGCAGGAAGCCGGAGCTGCCGCGGTTGGCACGCCAGTTGCGGAGGTCGGCCTCGCGGTGCGCGATGTTCCAGTCGCCGCAGACCAGCACCTCACGGCCCTCGGCCGCGGCGCGCTGCCGCAGCCCGACCAGGTAGGGGAGGAACGCCGCCATGAAGCGCTCCTTCTCGTCCTGCCGCTCGGTGCCGACCTCCCCCGAGGGGAGGTAGAGGCTGGCCACGGTGAGCCCTGGCAGGTCGGCCTCCAGGTAGCGGCCCGACGCCTTGAACTCCGGGGCGTCGAAGCCGATCCGGACGGCGTCCGGCTCGCGGCGGGTCAACAACGCGACGCCGGCCCGGCCCTTGGCCTCGGCCGGCGCGTAACTGACGTGCCACCCCTCGGGCCTGGCCACCTCGGCCGACAGCTGGGCCTCCTCGGCGCGCACCTCCTGGAGGCACACGACATCGGCGGCGGTGCCGGCGAGCCAGGGCAGATACCCCTTCTTGGCCGCGGCCCGCAGGCCGTTCACGTTCACGGTCGTCACGGTCAGCTGCTGCACCAGCCGACCGTAACAAACCCGGACAGGGACTAGCGCAGCTGAACGAGACCCGCGGGGGTCGGGCGGAAGCCGCAGGCGTCGAGGTAGAAGGGGCGCAGCTCCTCCTCGAAGTCCACGTGCAGCCACTCGCAGCCGGCCGCCCTCGCCTCCGCCTCGGCGACGGCGAGCAGCCGGGCGGCGATCCCGAGCCGGCGGTGGTCGGTGGCGACGACGGTGTCCAGGACGATGGCGTGGGCTCCGCCGTCCCACGCGACGTTGACGAACCCGACCAGCCGGCCGTCGTCGTCCACGCGGCGGGCGCACACCCAGCCGAGACTGTGCCTGGCGAGCCTGGCGGGCCAGTCGTCCACGGCGGAGGGCACGGGCTCGTGACCGAAGCCGTCGGCATGCAGGGCCTCCACCTCTTCGTGGGCCAGCTCGCCGCGCCAGGTGTAGTCGAGGAGCATCAGGCGATGGTAGGTGGGCGCGGCCGGGCGCTCGACCGATTTCGTACGATGACCAGCATGGATCTCAGGACCGTGCGCTTCGATCACCCCGACGCGGTGAAGCTCAACGACGAGGTGCAGGCGGAGTACGCGGAGCGCTACGGCGACGAGGGCGACATCACCCCCCTCGACGTCACGATGTTCGCGCCGCCGCGCGGTGTGTACCTGATCGCCTACGACGACGCGGGACGCCCGATCGCCACCGGCGCCTGGCGCGCGCAGGACAAGGGCGGCGAGGGCTACGCGGACGGCGACGCCGAGATCAAGCGGATGTTCGTGATCCGCGAGGCCAGGGGGCGGGGCCTGTCCCGGATCATCCTGGCCCGCCTGGAGGACGACGCGCGGGCGGCCGGTCGCGTGCGGATGGTTCTGGAGACCGGCACGGAGCAGCCGGAGGCGATCGCGCTGTACCGGAGTTCGGGTTACGAGCCGGTGCCGGACGCGGAGAAGTTCGGTCTGTACCGGGGCTCTGAGGCGAGCCGCTGTTTCACGAAGCCGCTGTAGGGGGTTTCCCCCCACCCACCCGCCCTCACTTCCGCGCTCCGCGCGGGAGGTGCGCTCCGCGCGGGGGCCGCGTCGCGGCGGCGCAGCCGCCGTAGGGGGTTTCCCCCCACCCACCCGCCCTTTCTCGCGCTCCGCGCGGGGTGCGGGCTCGCGGCGGCGCCCGGCGGCGTAGCCGCCGTGGGCTGTGCCCCGCCCACCACCCGCCCTTTCCGGCGCTCCGCGCGGGGCGCGCTTCGCGCAGGGCCGGCCTACGGCCGGGCCCGGCGGCTTCGCCGCCGAACCGGCGCGGAGCGACAGCGGAGCTGAACGGGCACCGGGCGTAGCCCGGAAGCCTCGGGCCCGCGGCGGCTACGCCGCCGGGGCCGGCGTAAGGCGGCCCGCGCGGAGCGCACCCCCGCGGAGCGCACCCCCGCGCGGAGCGCCGGAAAGGGGCGGGTGGGTGGGGAAAACCCCGCGCCGCAGCGCGCCTACCCCCGCGCGAAGCGCGGAAGTGAGGGCGGGTGGGTGGGGGAGAACCCCCCCGGTCCGCGGTCAGGCCGCGGCCGTCGCCGGCTCGCGCGGCGCCGCCGTGGCCGGTGGGCCGCCCCGGCGAGGGGAGAACAGGATGGCCGCCACCCCGGCGGCCGTCCACGCCAGCAGCACGGCCAGCGGGAACGCCGCCCCGTGGCCGTCGAAGAAGGAGACGGACCGCAGCAGCGTCGCGCCCGCGCCCGTGGGGAGGAGTTGGCCGAGGACGCCGGCCGGTTCGGGCAGCATCTCGGGGGCCGAGCTCGCGCCCGACCACGGGTTGCCGAGCAGCATCAGCAGCACGCCGCCGAGCGCGATGCCGCGTGGGCCGAGTAGTGCCGCCGCGCCGGCGACCGTGGCGCCGCCGGCGAGCACGAACAGGGTGAGCGTGCCGGCGACCGGCCACCAGTCGCCGGCCAGGACGCCGAGCCAGCTGTCGCCGAGCCAGGCCGCGACGGCACCGGTCAGCGGCGCGGCGGCGGCCAGGGCGAGCAGCGCCCAGCGGCCGCGCAGCCTGGTCGCGGTGATCAGCGCGCCGGTGACGATGCCGGCGACGGCCATCGGCAGCAGGCTCGCCGTGAACGCCCCGCCGCGTGGGTCGTCCGGCGGCGTCGGCACCACGTCGACGACGGTGACCGTGGCCCCCTCCGGGGCCTGTTCCGTGGCCAGTTGCTGGAGCAGCTGGGACACGGTCGGGCTCGCCGCGCTGGCGGTGAGCAGCCGGGGGGTGTCGCCGTCGGCGACGAACGCGCCGTAGATCTCGCGCTCGGTTATGGCCTCCCGGGCCTGGGCCTCGTCCGGGTAGCGGTGGACGTCGAACGCGCCGTCGTGCGCGTCGAGTCGGGCGGCCAGCTGCTCGGTGGCGGGCGGCTGGCCGGCCACGCCGACCGGCAGGTCGTGGGGGCCGCCGCTGGCGACGGGCCAGGCGAAGGCCCACAGCATGAAGGCGGCCAGCGCCGGAAGGACGAGGACGACGGTCAGCAGGCCACGGCGACGTCGGGTCACGGCCAGACCTCCGGGTGATGGGGGAGCGGAAGGGGAAGGGAGGAAGGGGAAGGGGGAAGGGGAGACGGGAAGCCAAAAAGAAGGATCGTTCGTTTTACGTGAACCACGGTGCGCCGCTTCGCACGAGCTTGTCAAGAAGGAACGTTCGTTTTACGCTCTGGCCTCATGGCACGGGTTTCCCAGGAGCATCTGGAGGCGCGCCGGCAGCAGATCCTGGAGGGCGCCGCGCGCGTCTTCGCCCGTGAGGGCTTCCATGGCGCGTCGATGCAGGAGGTGCTGCGGGAGACGGGTCTGTCGGCCGGCGCCGTCTATCGATACTTCCCCAGCAAGGACGCCTTGGTCGCGGCGCTTGCCCACCGGGTGCTCGGCGTGGTGCGGGAGACGTTCGAGTCGGTGCCGGTCGCCGAGCCGCCCGATCTGCCGGCCGAGATCGTCCGGGCCATGGAGCGGGTGTGGACCGGCCTGCCGTTCGTGCCGGGGCTGCTGCCCCACGTGTGGGTGGAGACGCTGCGCAACCCGGAGCTGGCCGCCGTCATGCGGGAGGGGTACGGCCGGCTGGTCGAGATCTGGGAGCGGCTCGTGGAGACCTACCAGCGCAACGGGTGGATGCGCGACGACGTCCCGGCCCAGGACGTGGCCCGCACGCTGCTCGCCAGCGTGCAGGGCTTCATGCTCCAGCGCGTGCTCTTCGGCAACGTCGAGATGGAGGTGCTGGCCAACGGCCTGCGCGGCCTGATGTCGGTCGACGACGACCGGTAGCCGGTAGCCGGGACCTGGGAGTTCAGTCCGCGGCCGGCGGTTCGAGCTCCGCGCTGAGGCGGCGGTCGAGGGCCAGGGAGATCGCCGCCGCGACGGCCCGCTTGGTCGGCGGGCGCAGCCGGTCGAGCACGTCGGTCACCCGTGCCGACTCCTCGGCGGAGAGCCGGCGTGGCGCGTCGTCCGACCGGTCGCCAAGCACCTCGGGCAGCACGTGGGCGCGGAGCACCTCGACGAAGACGTCGGACAGCGCGGCGGCGTGGGCGTGGATCTCGCGCCCGGCGGCGAACAGCGCCGACAGCGGGACGCCCTCCTTGGCCAGCTCCGAGGCGGCCTCGAGCAGCTCCTGGCTCAGGTGCACGACCTCGTCCCCGGTGACCGAGGCGTAGCCGGTGCCGGCCAGGCCGGCCAGGTTCTCGGGGGAGTCGCCCTCCGGC
The DNA here is from genome assembly GCF_054783955.1 of Streptomyces mayteni. Taxonomy (NCBI): domain Bacteria; kingdom Bacillati; phylum Actinomycetota; class Actinomycetes; order Kitasatosporales; family Streptomycetaceae; genus Streptomyces; species Streptomyces mayteni. Next base: position 63,392 of record NZ_BAAGPR010000021.1, read on the forward strand.
AGGTACGAGGCCAGCTCGGCCCTGGTCAGCCGGACGGGCCGTTCCTCGGCCCACGGCGGGGGCTCGGCCGTGGTCGAGGGCAACTGCTCGGTGAGGCCGAGGAGTTCGGCGGTCCTGCCGGCGTCCTGGCCCGCGGTGAACGCCGCGATCAGCTCGCCGATGCCGCCCAGCGTGTGGCCCCTGGCCAGCAGCGCCGCGATGGTGCGGAGTCTGGTCAGGTGGCCGTCGTCGTACCAGGCGACCCGGCCCGCCCGGCGCGGCGGCGGCAGCAGCTTGCGCTCGCGGTAGTAGCGGAGGGTGCGCTCGGGGATTCCGGCCGCCTCCGCCAACTCGACGGCGCGGTACTGGCGCGGCGTCTCGGCCGCCTCCGGTGCATGCACGGTTGGCAGTCTAGGTAGTGCCGGCACCCTACCGGCGAGTAAGAAGCTGCCCTACACTCCCCAACACGCCAGTGATCACTGGCCCATCGCTGGCGCGCACGGTCACCCCCCAACGGGAGGAGCTGAGCGGCACGTGCCCGATCACCCTGTTCCACCTGGTCAGCGACCCGGACGGCCCGTTCCCCACGTGCGGGTGGCGATCGTCGGCGCGGGCTTCGGCGGCCTGGGAGCCGCCGTGCGGCTGCGCCGGATCGGCGTCACCGACTTCGTGATCCTCGAACGGGCCGGCGCGGTCGGCGGTTCCTGGCGCGACAACACCTATCCAGGATGCGCCTGCGACATCCCCTCGCACCTCTACTCGTTCTCGTTCGCGCCCAACCCGTACTGGCCGCGCAGCTTCTCGGCGCAGCCGGAGATCCGCCGCTACCTGGAGCACCTGGCGGACAACCACGGGCTCCGCCCGCACCTCAGGCTGAACTCCGAGGTGACGGCGGCCCGTTGGGACGGCGACGCACTGCACTGGGCCGTCGAGACCGCCGCCGGGCCGCTCACCGCCGAGGTGCTGGTCGCCGCCACCGGGCCGCTCTCCGAGCCGCGCCTGCCCGACGTGCCGGGGCTCGACACGTTCCCCGGGGCCGTCTTCCACTCCGCGCGCTGGGACCACCGACAGCCGCTGCGCGGCCGGCGGGTCGCCGTCGTCGGCACCGGCGCCTCGGCCATCCAGTTCGTGCCCGAGATCCAGCGCGAGGTCACCGAGTTGACCGTCTTCCAACGCACCCCGCCCTGGATACTCCCCAAGGCCGACCGGGCGATCAGCGCCGCCGAGCGCGCGCTGCACGAGCGGCTGCCGTTCACCGGCGGGCTCCGCCGCCGCCTGGCCTGGGGCGTCAGGGAACTCCAGGTCGGCGCCTTCGCCAGGTACCCCGACCGGATGTGGGCCGTGGAACGCCTCGCCGCGCTGCACCTGCGCCGCGCCGTCCGCGACCCCGGGCTGCGCCGCAGGCTCACTCCCGACTACCGCCTCGGCTGCAAGCGCGTCCTGCTCTCCAACGACTGGTACCCGGCGCTGACCAGGCCCCATGTGCGCCTCGTCGACTCCGGGCTGCGCGAGGTGCGCGGCGACGTCCTGGTGGCCGCCGACGGCCGGCGCGCCACGGCCGACGTGATCGTCCTCGGCACCGGCTTCCTGGTCACCGACCAGCCGATCGCGCGGCGCGTCACGGGCGCCCTGGGCACGACGCTGGCCCACGAGTGGCGCAACGGGATGGCGGGACTGCGCGGCACCACCGCCGCCGGCTTCCCCAACCTGCTCACCATCATCGGCCCCAACACCGGCCTCGGGAACAGCTCGATGATCCTCGTCATCGAGGCCCAACTCGCCTACCTGGCCGACTTCGTGACCCGACTCGCCGCCCTCGCGCCACCCGGCGGCCGGGCCGTGCTGACCCCACGCCCCGAGGCGGTGCGCGCCTGGGGCGGGCTGATGGCCGCCCGGCTGCGGAACTCCGTCTGGAACACCGGCGGTTGCCGCAGCTGGTACCTGGACGGCCAGGGCCGGAACACCACCGTCTGGCCCGGAACCACCACCGAGTTCCGCCGGGCCACCCAGCAGGTGGATCTCGCCGAGTACGAGGTGCTGCGCCGGGAGGCGGTGTCCCATGGCTGAGCACGTCGAACGCCGGACCGTCGTCTCCACCGGAGGCGCCCGGCTGCACACCGAGATCCACGGCACCGACGACCGGCCCACCGTCGTCCTCGTGCACGGCTGGGCCTGCGACACCACCTTCTGGCGGCCGTTGCGCGAGCGGCTGCTGCCCGACCACCGGGTGGTGGTCTACGACCAGCGCGGCCACGGCCGCACCCCCGCCACCCCGGGCGCCTGCTCGCCCGAGGCGCTGGCCGACGACCTGTGCGCGGTGCTGGCCGCCACCGTGCCGGCCGGCGGGCGCGCGGTGGTCGCCGGCCACTCGATGGGCGCCATGACGGTGGTGGCCGCGGCCGACCGGGCCGAACTCCGCGAGCTGTCCGCCGGCGCCCTGCTCTGCTCCACCGGCACCCGCGCGCTCACCAGCGAGTCCACCGTCTTCCCGCTGCCCGCGGGACCCGCCCGCACCCGCGCCCAACGGCTGCTGCTCGCCACCCGGCTGCCCTACGGCCCCGTCACCCCGCTCAGCCGGTGGCTGGTCCGCCACATCACCATGAGCCGGGCCGCCACCGCCGAACAGCGCCGCGTCATCGCCCGGATGGTCTGCCGGTGCCACCGGCTGGCCCGCGCCGAGTGGGGCCGGGTGCTCGCCGAACTCGACCTGTCCGCGCTGCTGCCGCGGCTCGACCTGCCCACCACCGTGGTGCACGGCACCGCCGACCGGCTCACCCCGCTCGCGCACGCCCACCACACCGCCGACCGACTTCCGCGCCTCGTCCGCCTCCTCGAACTGCCGGGCGTCGGACACATGGCGCCCTTCGAGGCCCCGGACCGGGTCGCGGAACCACTGACCGCCCTGGCGAAGGAGCAGCTGCGATGAGCACGAAGGCGAGCACCAGCGGGAGCACGGGCCGGCGCGGGGTGCGCGGCAAGGTGGCCGTCATCACGGGAGGGGCGCGCGGCATAGGCACTGCGCTGGCGCGCACGCTCTCCCAACGCGGCGCCACCGTGGCCCTGATCGGCCTCGAACCCGACGAACTGCGCCGGGTGGCGGACGACCTGCCCGGGCCCGCCGGCCACTGGCACGCGGACGTCACCGACGCCGCCGCCATGGCCGAGGCCGCCGAACGCGTCGTCGAGCGGTTCGGCCGCGTCGACATCGTCGTCGCCAACGCCGGCGTGGCCGCCGGCGGCCGGTTCGCCGACTCCGACGACGACGCCTGGCGCCGCGTCCTCGACGTGAACGTCGTCGGCTCCGCCGTCACCTGCCGCGCCTTCCTGCCCGCGCTCCGCGACAGCCGCGGCTACTTCCTCCAGATCGCCTCGCTCGCCGCCCTCACCCCCGCCCCGCTGATGACCGCCTACTGCGCCTCCAAGTCCGCCGTCGAGGCGTTCGCCCACTGCCTGCGCCCCGAGGTCGCCGACGACGGCGTCACGGTCGGCGTGGCCTACCTCAGCTGGACCGACACCGACCTGGTGCGCGGCGTCGACGAGGACCAGGGCCTGCGGCTCGGCCGCTCCCTGCTGCCCTGGCCCACCAACCGCACCCACCGGCTCCAACCCGCCGTCGAACGGCTCGCGGACGGCATCGGCCGGCGCGCCGCCCACGTCTACGGGCAGCGCTGGGTGCGCGCCGTCCAGCCGCTGCGCCCGCTGATCCCCGCGGTGCTCGCCAGCCCGCCGGCCCGCCGCCGGCTGCGCCGGGTGGTGAGCGCCGCCCGCCACACCCTCGTCGGCCCGAGTGGCCGGGCGGCCAGCCGGCCACGGGACGACGCCGGCGCGGACGCGCCCTAGAACCGCCAACGGGTCTGCGCGTACTCGCCCTTGCGGAAGCCGAACGCCACCGAGGGCGGCACCCGGTAGACCAGCGCACGCTGGGCCAGCCGGTTGTGGAACGCGCCCTCGTGGACCTCGTACCGCCACTCCTCGCCGTACTTGGCCACGAACGCGTCCGCGATCCGCCGCAGCTCGGCCTCGTCGCCCACCTGCCGCGCGCTGCCCTCGACCACCAGGTCGAGGCCCCGGTCGAGCGCGCTGTCGCCGGTGGTCAGCACGCACCGCGGGTTGGCCGCGAGGTTCCGCACCTTGCGCTCGCCCGCGCCGCTGGTGAAGTGCAGCGCCCCGTCCAGCCAGACGCTCAACAGCGGCGTCACGTGCGGCTGCCCGTCGGGGCGGACCGTGGAGAGCCAGTACACCTCGGCCTCCGCCAGCCTGCGCAGCGCCTCGGCCCAGGGCGTGGGGGCGCTGCCCGGGGCGCTGTAGCGGGCGTCGATCTCGGTGCTGGTCGGCTCGGTACTTGTCGGCTCGGGGCTTGGCATCCTCGGCTCCTCGGCTGTTCCGTGGTCGATCGGGAGTGCCGACCACGGACGGGCCGGGAACTCATCGGTCCGCGCTCGACCACTCGCCGAGACACACGTGGGGCGCGCCCGCTGCCGGGCGCGCCCCACGTGGTCGTACGCGTGTGCTCGGGCTCAGTCGTTCATGCCGCGGTCACGGTCCTCGTCCATGGAGCTCTTGCCCATGTCCTTCCCGCGCTGCGACATGTCCCCCTGCTGGCCCGTGCCTCCCTGCCCCTTCTTCTCTCCGGTGCCCTGGGAGGCGTCCTTGCCGCTCATGGCCTGCTTGGCACGCTCCTGGAGCATGTGTGCCTTCTCCCGGAGCTGGTCTGCGATGCCCATGCGCTGCACTCCTCACCCTCGTCGAAGGAAACCGGTCGCCTTCTACCAGCCTGACACGAACGGGCGAACCGTGCATCTCGGGGCATTCTCCACTTTCGGATCGCGCCCTCAGGTGGCGGTGCGGGGCGGCAGCGGCGGCCGGCGGCGGTCGGGGATGTCCCGGTAGCCGGGCGGCGAGGCGGCCGGCCGCTTGGCCAGCAGGTCGAGCGCCACCCGCACCGCCGCGTCCAGCACCACGGAACGCCCCTCCGCCCAGTCGATCGGCGACCGCACCGCCTCGAAGTCCGGGTCGACGCCCCGGTTCTCCACCCCCCACCCGTAGTGTTCGAACCACGCCGCGTTCATCGGCACCGTGATGTCCGTGTCGTCGGCCAGCTGGTGCTCCCCGGTGATGCCGACCACCCCGCCCCACGTCCGGCCGCCCACCACGGGACCCAGCTCGAGCAGCCGGAACGCGGCCGTGATCATGTCGCCGTCCGACGAGGTCGCCTCGTCCGCCACCGCCACCACCGGGCCGCGCGGCGCGTTCGAGGTGTACGAGACGGGCTGCGCGTTCCTGGTCAGGTCCCAGCCCAGGATGGTGCGGCTCAGCTTCTCGATCACCAACTCGCTGATGTTGCCGCCCGCGTTGCCCCGCACGTCCACGATCAGCGCCTGCCGGGAGAACTCCATCCGCAGGTCCCGGTTGAACTGCGCCCAACCCGAGCCGCCCATGTCCGGGATGTGCACATAGCCGCAGCGGCCGCCGCTCAGCTCGCGCACCAGCTCGCGGCGCCTGGCCACCCAGTCCTGGTAGCGCAGCGGCCGGTCGTCGACCAGCGGCATCACCGCGATCCTGCGCTGCCGGCCGCCCTCCTCGGTGAACGCCAACTCCACGCTCGTGCCGCCGGTCCCGGCGAGCAACGGCCAGGGACCGGCCACCGGATCCACCGGCCGACCGCCGACGTGCGTCAGCGTCGCGCCCTCCGGCACCCCGCTGCCGGCCAACGGCGAACGCGCCTTGGAGTCCGACGAGTCACCCGGCAGGATCCGCGCCACCTGCCACGAACCGTCCTTGCCACGGGCGAAGTTGACCCCCAGCAGACCCTGCGCGCGCTGGTAGTGCGCCGGCCCCTCGTTGCGTCGCGCCGGCGTGACATAGGCGTGCGAGGTGCCGAGCTCGCCCAGCGTCTCCCAGAGCAGGTCCGCGAACTCGTCGGGGCTGGCGACCCGTTCGACCAGCGGCCGGTACTGGTCGAGCACCGCCGGCCAGTCGACGCCGCCCATCCCCGGCTCCCAGAAGTAGTCCCGCACGATCCGGCCGGCCTCGTCGAACGCCTGCCGCCACTCGGCCGCCGGCTCGGCGGTGTGCACGATCCGCCGCAGGTCGACGTGGACGGTGGAGTCGCTGTCACCGCTCTCGGTCGCCGGCACGGCCCGCAGGTCCTCGTCCTCGCAGACCACGAGCCTGGTCCCGTCGCCGCTCGGCGCGAACCAGTCGACGTCGTCGGTGAGTTCGGTGCGCTTGTTCTTGGCCGGATCGAAGTGTTCCAGGGTCGGTTTGCCCGAGGTGTCGTCCGGATTGACGAACGTCTCCCCGAGCGCGCCGGAGATCGGCCAGCGCAACCACACCAGGCCGCCGCCGGCCACCGGGTACAGCGAGCTGTACTTGGACGCCGCCACCGGGAACGGCGTCACCCGGCTCCCGAGCCCCTCCGCCTCCACCTCCACGGCGCCGTCGTCACCGCCGGCGTCGTCCGGATCGAGCCCACCGGCCGCCGGCCGCCCCTCGGGCGTGATGGCGAACGGCGAACGCGTCGCGGACGACAGCGGCACGAGATACGGCCGGCAGCCGAGCGGGAACGACAGGTCGCCGGTGTGCACGTCGTACACCGGGTCGAAGCCGCGCCAGGAGAGGAACGCGAGGAACCGCCCGTCACTGGTGAACACCGGCTCCTCGTCCTCGAACCGCCCGTCGGTGACGTCGATGATCGTCAGCTCGTCCGGCACGTCGAGCCGGGCGATCTTGATCTGCGTCAACGACCGCCCGATCCCGGGCTGCGCCCACGCGAGCCAGCGGGAGTCGGGCGAGAAGGAGAGGTCCCTGACGGGACCGTTGACGGATCTGATGACGTCCAAGGCCTTGCGGCCTACCGCCTCGCCGCCGGCCCGGGTTGCGCTGGACGTGAGCCGCTCACCACGCGCCTGCGGCGCGGGCTCGGCTGCGCCGGGCGTTGCCGCCTCCGCGCGCGCCTGCGGCGCGTGGCCGGTGCCGGTCGGTTCCGGCGGCTCGCCGTGCCCGGCTGCGCCGGGCGTGGTGCTGGCGGCTTCGCCGCCGGCGTCGGCCGGTTCTGCCGGTGGGGTGGGTTCGACTGCGTCGGGCGTGGGCCATCCCACGCGCGCCTGCG
>NZ_BAAGPR010000021.1:70577-93482 GCF_054783955.1 Streptomyces mayteni
CGGCTGGCCGGCGGTGGCCGGTTCTGCCGGACCGGCTGTGCCGGCACCGGTTGCCGCGGGCGCCTGCGGCGCGGTAGCGGTGCCCGGCTTCGCCGCCCGGGCGGGTTCGGCTGCGCCGGGGGTGGGCGCCTGCGGCGTGGTGCTGGCGGCTTCGCCGCCGGCGTCGGCCGGTTCTGCCGGTGGGGTGGGTTCGACTGCGTCGGGCGTGGGCCATCCCACGCGCGCCTGCGGCGGCTGGCCGGCGGTGGCCGGTTCTGCCGGACCGGCTGTGCCGGCACCGGTTGCCGCGGGCGCCTGCGGCGCGGTAGCGGTGCCCGGCTTCGCCGCCCGGGTGGGCGCCTGCGGTGCAGAGCTGTCGGCCGGTTCTGCCGGTGGGGTGGGTTCGACCGCGTCGGGCGTGGGCCACCCCACGCGCGCCTGCGGCGCGTGGCCGGCGGTGACCGGTTTCGTTGGCCCGGCCGTGCCGGTGCCGGCTTCGCCGGCGGTGGTCGGGACTGTGGGGCCGGCCAGGGGCGGTGGACCCGGTACGGCCTGCGCCAAGCCCGTTGGCACCGGCGGCGCGGGGGCCGGCTGGGCCGCGGCCAGGTCGGCGGGTTCGGCCGTGGCCGTCAGGGCGGCCCCTGCGCCGGCAGGCGCGCCCGCGTCAGCGGACGTCCCCGCGCCGGTGTCCGGCGCGCCAGCGCCGGAGGCGCCCCCCGCGTCCGTGTCCGGCGCGTCAGCGCCGGACGGCGCTTCCGCGCCCTCGTCGGCGTCCGCGTCGTCCTCCCCCGGCGGGACCGGGATCAGTAGGAGGCGGCCGTCGTGGGTGGCGAGGGCGAGGAGTTCGCCGTCGGGGGAGGCGCGGAGTTCGCGGACGCGGCCGAGGTCGCCCGTGGGGACGCGCTGGGGCGCGATGTCGCCGCTCGCGCGCGGCAGGTGGGCGATCTCTATGGCGTCCTCGCCCGCCGCGTCCGTGATGTACGCGATGCGGCCCGTGTCGCCCAGCATCTCCGGGAGCCGGACCCGGACGCCCGTCGTCGCCGACAGGGCGCGGGCCGGGCCGTCGCGGTGGGTGAGCCAGTAGAGCGCGCCGCGCACGCACACCGCGCTGGCGCGGCCCGTGGTGTCCACGGCGAGGGAGTCCACGTTGGCGGCCGTCCGCACCTGGTACGGGCGGCGGCCGGTGCGTGGGCCGCCGAGGCGGAGGGCGAGCCGGCGCGGGCGGGAGCCGGGCGTGAGGTCGTCGACCAGCCACAGCTCGCCCGCGCACTGGTAGACGACCCGCCGGCCGTCCGTGGAGGCGTGGCGGGCGTAGTACGTGTCGTGGTCGGTGTGCCGCCACAGCTCCGTGCCGTCGGTGCGGCAGGAGTACAGGTTGGCGACGCCCTCGTGGTCGGAGAGGAACGCGATCCGGTCCCCGACGAGCATCGGGCAGTCGAGGTGGCCCGCGAGGTCGGCCAGGATCCGGGTGCCGTGGTACCAGAGCTTGCCCGTCGCGCCGCCCCGGTACCGCTTCCAGGCCGCCGGCTCGTGCGGCGCCTTGCCGGTCAGCAGCAGCGTGCGGCGGTCCGCGCCGCAGCCGGAGACCGCGAGGTCGGCGACCGGGCCCCACGGCAGCTGCTCACCTGGGCCGCCGGCCGTCGGGACCGTGTAGGACCAGGTGAAGTGCGAGAACGGCTGGTTGTGGGAGCTGACCGCGAGCACCCGGCTCTCGCCCGAGGCGTCCGGCGGCGTCCAGCCGCAGACGCGGGTGTCGTAGGACGCCCAGTGGGTGAGCTGGCGGGGCGGGCCGCCGTCGACGGGCAGCAGGTGGATCTCGGGGTCCAGCGTCCGCCAACTGGTGAACGCGATATGTTTTCCGGTAGGGGAGAATCGAGGATGTCCGACCTGGGTCCGGTCGGCGGTCAGCCGCCAGGCCCGCTCGGAGGATCGGCCGGGGGCTGGCAAGGGTGCCAGCCACAGATCGTCCTCGGCGACAAAGCACAGCGAATCGCCGTGCACGTGTGGGAAGCGTGGATAGGCATCGGCTCCGTCTGTTTCCCCGGCCTGGCTCAGGGTCGTGGCAGATGAGTTGGATTCGTCGCTCACGGTTCCATGCTTCGGCTCCCCGAATTCGGCGGCAAGTCACCAGCCGAACCCTGCGGGGACGACAAGAGGCCGGAAAAGTGACGTGCGCCACAAATTGCGCCCCTGGCTCACCCTGCCCGGCCGAAGCCGCGTCTCGTGGCATGAGCTGACAAGTCTCATCACCCGATCTATCCACGACACCCGGACAGGAGAACCTGCCCCGTGGCCACCTTTCTCTACAAGCTCGGCCGGCTGAGCTTCCGCCGCCGCTGGTGGGTGGTGGCGAGCTGGCTTGTGCTGCTCGTCGCCATCGGCACCGCCGCTTCCAACGCCGGCGACCCGCCCGAGGAATCGTTCTCGCTGCCGGGCACCGAGACCGAGCAGGCCCTCGACCTGCTGGAGAGCGAGTTCCCGGCGGCCAACGCCGAGGCGCTCACCTCGACCATCGTCTTCCAGGCCCCCGACGGCCAGGAGATCACCAGCCCGGAGAACGAGTCCGCGGTCCGCGCGACGCTTTCCGCCATGGAGGACGCGCACCTCGCCGTCGCCGTCGGCGACCCGTTCGTGGAGGGCTCGGGCCAGGTCAGCCCGGACGCCAGCACGGCCTTCGCGGACGTCGACTACGACGCGTCCTTCGAGGACATCACCGAGGAGATGCAGCTGGAGCTGTTCGACGCGATGGACCTGGCGCGTGACGCCGGGCTCACCGTCGAGGCCAGCGGCGAGGTCGCCATGGGCCCGCAGGAGTTCGGCAGCGCCGCCGAGCTGCTCGGCGTCCTGGTCGCGGCCATCGTGCTGTTCATCACCTTCGGCTCGCTGATCGCCGCGGGGCTGCCGCTGATCACCGCCCTGATCGGCGTCATGGTCGGCATCATGGGCATCGGCGCCCTGGCCTCCACCCTGGGGCTCTCCGAGACCACCAACATCCTGGCCATGATGATCGGCCTCGCGGTCGGCATCGACTACGCGCTCTTCATCGCCTCGCGCTACCGCGCCGAGCTGGTCGAGGGCCACAGCCGCGAGGAGGCCGCGGGTCGCGCCGTCGGCACCGCCGGCTCGGCGGTGGTCTTCGCCGGCCTCACCGTGGTCATCGCGCTGGGCGGCCTCGCCATCGTCAACGTCCCGATGCTCACCAAGATGGGCCTGGCCGCCGCGGCCACGGTCGTCATCGCGGTGCTCGTCGCGCTGACGCTGGTGCCGGCCGCGCTCGGCATCGTCGGCAAGCGGATCTTCGGCCGCCGGGTGCGCAAGGCCAACCCGGAGACGGGCGTGCCGGCCCCGGTCGGCGAGGACGGCAAGCAGAACATGGGCACCCGCTGGTCGCGCTGGATCCTCAAGCGCCCGGCGGCCGTCCTGGTGGTCGGCGTGCTCGGCCTCGGCGTGCTGGCCGCGCCGGTGGCGAGCATGGAGCTTGGCCTGCCGGACAACAGCACCCAGCCGGAGGACACCACGCAGCGGCAGGCGTACGACATGCTGAGCGAGGGCTTCGGCCCGGGCTTCAACGGTCCGCTGATGCTGGTGCTCCAGGGCGGCGAGGGCACCGACCTGACGGCCGCCACCGAGACCCTGGCCAGTGAGCTCGAGGGCTACGACGACGTCGTCGCCACCACGCCCGCCATGCCCAACGAGGACGGCACGGTCGCCATCGTCAACGCCTTCCCGGGGTCGAGCCCGTCCAGCCAGGAGACCACCGACCTGGTCTCCCACCTGCGGGACGACTTCGCCCCCAACTTCGAGGCCGAGACCGGCGTGCAGATGTTCGTCTCCGGCACGACGGCGATCAACAGCGACTTCTCCCAGGTGATGAACGACGCGCTGGTGCCCTACCTGGCCCTGGTGGTCGGCCTGGCGTTCATCCTGCTGGTGCTCGTCTTCCGCTCCATCCTGGTGCCGCTGAAGGCCGCCCTCGGCTTCCTGCTCTCCGTGCTGGCCGCGCTCGGCGCGGTCGTCGCGGTCTTCCAGTGGGGCTGGGCCGCGAACCTCATCGGCGTCGAGGAGACCAGCCCGATCATGTCGATGATGCCGATCTTCATGATCGGTGTGATCTTCGGTCTGGCGATGGACTACGAGGTGTTCCTGGTCACCCGGATGCGGGAGGCCCACGTCCACGGCGAGGGCCCGCAGCAGTCCGTGGTCACCGGCTTCCGCCTCAACGCCCGGGTGGTCACGGCGGCCGCGATCATCATGATCAGCGTGTTCGCCAGCTTCGCCATCACCTCGAGCGAGGCCATGATCAAGATGATCGGCTTCGGCCTCGCCACGGCCGTCCTGCTGGACGCGTTCGTGGTCCGGATGACGATCGTCCCGGCCCTGATGGGCCTGGTGGGCGAGCGCGCCTGGTGGCTGCCGAAGTGGCTCGACCGGATCCTGCCCAACGTCGACGTGGAGGGTGAGTCCCTGGAGAAGTACCTCGAGGCCAACGGCAAGGGGCGCACCGCGCTCGAGAAGAAGGAGGAGCCGGAGCCGGCTCGTGTCAGCTGAGCCCGCGCCACCTCCACCCGGCCGTTAGAGCCGCACACCGGGTGTCGTGACGAGAGCCCGGCGTCGAATCCCCCAACGGGGATCCGGCGCCGGGCTCCGTCGTGCCGGCCCCGATATCGAACGGTTTTCCGGCGGTCGAGCCGTCAGCCGCCCCCTGTGACCCGGCGCACCACCCGCAACAGGTACTCCTCGCGCCGCAGCGGATTGTGGTCGGTACGGGGGCGCTCGGGCGTCGGCCCGCCGCGCACCGGCCGGTAGTGGTCGAACGCCGCCTCCAGCAGACCCTCGCCGCTGGTCAGTGTCGGCAGCCGCCGCTCGAGCTCGTGCACCCTGGCCGCCGGCACGGCGCCCTCGATCACGCACGCCCGACCGGCCGTCACCGTCGCCTGCGGGACGGCGTCCAGCCTGGCCAGCACCGGGAGCAGCGTGCCGAGCGCCCACTCGGGCGCCTCCAGACGGAACCGGTGCATCGGCTCGTAGACGGCGGTGCCGGCCCGCCGCACCGCGGCCATCAGCACCAGCGGCGTCAGCTGGCGGAAGTCGGCGCCGGTGCTCGACATGCTCTTGTCGAAGGTGGCGTGCGCGTGGCTCTGCCGCGGCGCGTAGCCGGAGCGCGTCATGATGACGACGCAGTCCGGGATCCGCCAGCCGTGCAGCCCCTGGTGCAGGGTCTCCCGAACGGTGTCCTCCACGGCCCGGAAGAACGCGTAGGGCATCGAGCCGAGTTCGACGCCGAGCCGGAACGCCACGCCCGCGCCGTCCGGCGCCGGCGCCACCCGCAGCCCGACGGTGGCGAGGAACGGGTTCTCGTCCGCGCCCAGCACCTCGACGGCCTCGCCGACCCCGGTGAGCCGCTCCACGTGGATGGTGGTGGTGGCGTGGCAGACCACCTCGATGCCGAACTCGTCCGCCAGGGTGGCCTGGACGACCTCCTTCTGCACCTCGCCGTAGAGCGAGACGTGGGTCTCCTGCCGGACGTCGTCCCGCCGCAGGTCGATCAGGGGATCCTGCTCGGCGAGCTGGGTGAGCGCGGCGTGCAGCGCGCCCCGGTCGGCCGGCCGCACGGGCGCCACCACCGTCTCCAGGGACGGCGGCGGGAAGTGCCGGTCGCTCTCCCGCGCCTGCGCCAGGCAGCCGACGGGGTCGCCGATCCTGGCCTCGGCCAGGCCGGTGAGCAGGCCGATCTGGCCGGCGGTCACCGCGTCGCGCCTGACGACCGCGCCCTGTTCGAACACGGCGACGCCCGTCACCTTCGCCTCCCGGTCCCCGTCCCGGCCGAAGCGCAGCGACTCCCGCACCGCCACGGTGCCCGAGCGCATCCGGACATAGGCGATCCGTTCACCTCCCGGCCCGCGGTCGACCTTGAAGACCGTGCCCGCCACGGGCCCCTCGGCCGAACCGGCGGCCGCCGGCAGCAGTTCGCGGAGGCCGTCGGTCAGCGCGCCGACGCCGGCGCCGGTGACGGCCGAGCCGAAGTACACCGGATGCGTCGACGCCCGCCCGGTCTGCGCCGCGAGCGCGGCGCGCAGCCGCTCGGGCGGCGGGACGGCGGCGTCGCCGACGTAGGCGGCGAGCAGCGCGTCGTCGTGCTCGGCCAGCGCCTCCAGGAGACGGCCGTTCGCCGCCGGGTCGCCGGCGGCGAACGGCGTGAACCCGGCGGCCCTGGTGCCCAGCCCGTGCGGGACGCCCATCGGCACGACCGCCGGGGTCAACTTCCCCTCGATGTCGGCCAACAGCTCGCGGTGCCTGGCGCCGGCCCGGTCGATCTTGTTGACGAAGACCAGCGTGGGGATGCGCAGCCGGCGCAGCGTGCGGGCCAGCACCCTGGTCTGCGCCTGCACCCCCTCGACGGCGGAGACCACGAGCACCGCGCCGTCGAGCACGCTCAACACCCGCTCCACCTCCGCGATGAAGTCGGGGTGGCCCGGGGTGTCGATCAGGTTGACGGTGCGGTCGTCGTCCAGGGCGAAGGAGACGACGGCCGACTTGATGGTGATGCCGCGCTGCCGCTCCAGCGCGAGCGAGTCGGTCCGGGTACTGCCGGCGTCGACGCTGCCGACCTCGTCGATCACCCCGGCCTCGTAGAGCAGCCGCTCGGTCAGGCTGGTCTTGCCGGCGTCAACATGGGCGAGAATGCCCAGGTTCAGATAGGTCCGTCGGGTGGGCTTGCTCACAGAGCGTCAGGTCCTCTGGGTCGAAGGCGAATCCCTGCTGCGTGGACACGGACGCTGTCCTCATCTTCGACTCCTCTCCCGACGGCTCCACGAGGTCCACCTCGCGGTCGACGGAGTACAACAGACCCGAACCACGACGGCAACCGAATTGGGCGGTGCGGGTTATGGTTTAGTCGACATGGAGATCACGGCCGGCCGGAGGCGAACGATGCGACGCGGAGTGGGCGGAGCGGGAAGAGCCCTGCTGGCGGGCCTGATCGGGCTCGTGGTGTGCGGCGGCCTGGCCGCCGGGCCGGCGCAGGCCGCGGAGGCCGCGGAGGCCGCGGAGGCCGGGTGCGTTCCGGAGATCACCCTGGAGGACGAGGCAGGCGCCCGTGAACTGCTGGCACGCGTCGACGCGTTGGCGGCGGCCGGCGAGGACGCGGCGGGGATCGACGCGGTGCTCGCCGTGGAGGCCTGCCTGGTCCGGGTCGGCGCGGCGACCGAGGTGCCGTCGACGCCGAACCTGGTCGTCGACGCGCCCGACGTGTACAAGATCGCCACGGTCAACGGCCGGGACCGCTGGGTGGCCATGACCGACTGGGCGTTCCAGTCGCTGCCCGGCTACCCCATGACGGGCCGGCAGTCCGTCGCGACCTGGTTCGACTCGGCCGTCTCGCCGGTCCTGCAGGTGGTCCACCACAGCGGCAACACCAGCGAGTTCCCCAACACGAGCAGTGAAGGGGCCGCGGCGCTCAACGGCTACGGCGTGGGGTTCCTGATCGTCCCGGCCAGGTCCGCCACCGACATGAACGTGGCGACCGGGCGCACGGCGCTGATCTTCGAGGGCGCCACCGGCGTCTGCAAGACGCTGACGGCGCGCAGCGCGTTCGCCCACACCTGGAACAGCAGCGACATCACCGGCCTGTCCATCGCCGCCGCCGGCCCCACCTTCGGCTGGACCGGCGGCACGGACCGCGCCCTCAACATCAGCCAGCCGACCACGGTGACCGGCGTCTGCGGCTGACCGTCGGCCGGCCCGCGCCGGCGGACGGTTACGGCGGGCGGTTACGGCGCGGCGCGCAGGACGTCCGCGACGACCGGGCCGGCGTTGCTGCCGCCGTGGCCGGAGTCGGGGACGACGGCGGCGACGGCCAGGTCGTCGCGGTAGGCGGTGAACCAGGCGTTGGGCTTGTCCTGGCCGTCCACCTCGGCGGAGCCCGTCTTGGCGCCGACGGCGCCGCCGATGCCGGCCATCGCCTCGGCGGCCGTGCCGTTGGCGGCGGTGCGGTTCATCAGGCCGCGCAGCTCCTCGGCGGTGCCGGCGGAGAGCCCTTCCGCGGTGGCGAACTCGCGGTCGTCGAAGTCCCGCGGCACCAGGTACGGCTGGAGGAAGCCGCCGTTGCGCACGGTCGCGGAGACCGAGGCCATGGTCATCGGGTTCATCCGGACGCCGCCCTGACCGATCAGCGAGGCGGCCATCTGGGCGTCGGACTGGGTGGGCACGGCGCCGTCCATGCTGGTGGTGCCGACCTGCCAGGTCAGGCCGAGGCCGAACGCGTCCCGCGCCTGGTTGCCCAGCGCGTCGTCGGACAGCTCGGGGGCCTGGCTGATGAAGGCCGTGTTGCAGGAGCGGGCGAAGCTGTCGGCGAAGGTGCCGCCCTCGATCTCGAACTCGTCCAGGTTCTGGAAGCGCCAGCCGCCGACCTCGAAGTACTGCGGGCAGGGGTGCGGGGCGCCGGCCGAGGCCAGGCCCTCGTCGATCAGCAGCGAGGCGGTGACGATCTTGAAGGTGGAGCCGGGGGCGTAGGAGCCTTCCAGCGCGGTGTTGAAGCCGTCGGCCGGGGCGTTGGCGATGGCCTGGATGGCGCCGGTGCTCGGCTGGATGGCGACGACCGAGGCGCTGCTCTTGTCGGCCACGGCGGCCTCGGCGGCGGCCTGCAGGGTGGCGTCGATGGTGGTCGGCACCTGGCCGGCGGTCGGCTCGGCGAGCGCGAGCAGCTGCTCGACGGTCTCGCCCTCGGCGTCCACGATCCGGGTCTCGGCGCCGGCGCTGCCGCCCGACTGCTCGGCGTAGCGCTCGCGCAGGTCGTCGAGGATCGGGGCGAGGGTGGGGTGGTCCTCGGCGGTGAGCTCGTTGCCCGCGGCGTCGAGCACCTCGACCGGCGGCAGTTCGTCGACGGGCCCGGTCACGATGGACTGGCCCTCCGTCAGGTCCGGGTGGAGCACGGACGGCTCCCAGTCGACCACCGGCTCGCCGGTGTCGGCGTCCCTGGTGACGGTCAGCTCGGAGGCGTAGTCCAGGTCCGCCGGGTCGACGGCCTCCTCCTCCTGGTAGGCGACCACCGCGTTCACCGCGAAGCCGACGGTCTCGCCGGTGGGCGCCTCGGGGGTGACGGTGAGTTCCGAGACGGCCGCCTCCTCGACCAGCGCGGCCAGCGCCGCGGCGGCGGCCTCCGGGTCGTCGGTCAGCTCGGCCGCGGCCTGCGCGTCGCCGGCGGCCCAGGCGTCGAGGAACGCGCCCGAGGTGGCCAGCACCTCCTCCGCGCTCGGCGGCCCGGCGTCGACGTCCTCGCCCGCGCCGTCCGAGGTGGCGGCGACGTTGCTCCCGTCGTCGGGCTCGCCCCCACCGCCGCCGAGCAGGCTGTACGCCCCGAAACCCAGCACCGAGACGACCGCCGCGCACGTCCCGGCAATGACGGCGACACGCTGTCCGCTCCGCATCTGCCCTACCCCTCATACCCCTTGAGCGCCCCTGCCGAGGCGTCCGTCTCCGCAGCCTACCGGCTACGCCCCGTGTCACTGACAGCAGCCCGGCCGTTACGGCGCCGGGTGGCGGCCCGGGCCTTGGCGTCAAGCTTTTCTTGACAATCACCCATGCGTCAAGAAAACCTTGACGCATGGATTCCGCGTCACACCCCGGTCCCGACCCCACCCAGGAACCGGCCCCCGATCCCGGCCCTCCGCCGGCGGCCGTGCCGGCCGCCGGCCTCGCCGTCCTCTCCTCCCTGCTGGCCCTGTTCGGCGGCCTCGTCGCCGTGTGGGCGGCGACCGACAGCGACCTGCTGCTGATCCCGCTGCTCGCGATGGCACTCGGCGTGTGCGTCCTCGGCGTGGTGCTGGCCGCCGGCGCCACCCGGGCGCGGGCCGACGCCGCCCGGCTCGACGACCTCGAACCGCTCCCGCCGGCCCCCGGCCGCCAGGAGGGCGCGGCGTGACCGGGCCGGAAGCCGACGGGCTGACCGAGGCGGAGGAGACGGCGCTGCGCGAGGCCGTCGCCGAGGCGGTGCTCGCCGCCCGCGCGCGCAGCCGCGCCGGCCTCGGCAGCGACCCCGCCGCCCACCTGGTGATGGTCGCCGCCTCCCGGGTGGCCGCCGAGGAGACGAGCCGGCTGCTGCGGCAGTCCATCAACGGGGCGCGCGCCGCCGGCCACAGCTGGGAGGTCGTCGGGCGGCTCCTCGGCATCAGCCGCCAGGCCGCGCAGCAGCGCTTCGCCACCCCCACCGCCGGCCCCGCGGCCGCCGCCGACGCGCACCGCAGGACGCTCACCCCGCTCAACGCGTTCAACGAGATGGAGGCGCTCGCCGACTCCGGCCGCCGCGGCTGGCACGTCGTCGACTACGGCCACCTGCACCACCTCGTCGAGTCCTCGCCGACCCAGTGGGAGCACCAACGCCTCTGGTGGCCGACCCGCCGCCGCCGCCGGCGGATGGCCGAACAGGGCTGGGAGCTGATCGTCCCCACCGACTTCGACTCACCCTGGGCCTACTACAAACGCCCCCTCGACCTACCACCAGAACCCGGCCTCGGCTGACGGCCGTCAGGCACCCCCGCGCGCTACACCCAGGTGTCCAGCCACATCCGGGCGCGCCAGCCGTCGACGGGGATCTCGGTGCCGGTGTAGATCGGGTAGAAGTAGATGAAGTTCCACGCGATCAGCAGCACCAGCACCCCGCTCGCCACGATGCCGAGCACCCGGCGGCGTTCCGAGCAGCCCGGTGGGCCGAGGAGCGCGCCGATCAGCATGGCCACCGCCAGGCAGAGGAACGGCACCAGCACCACCGCGTAGAAGTAGAAGATGGTGCGTTCCTGGTACATGAACCACGGTAGGTAGCCGGCCGCCACCGCGCACAGCACCGCGCCGGCGCGCCAGTCGCGGCGGAAGAACCAGCGGTAGACGAGGTAGACGAGCGCGAAGCACGCCGTCCACCACAGCAGCGGGGTGCCGAGCGCCAGCACCTCGCGGGCGCAGCCGCTCGCGTAGCCGCAGCCGTTCTCGCCCTGCTCGGACGACGTGTAGAAGTAGGTGACCGGCCGGGTCGCGGCCAGCCAACTCCACGGGTTGGACTCGTAGGTGTGCTCGGACGTCAGCCCGACGTGGAACTGGTAGACCTCGGTCGTGTAGTGCCACCAGCTGCGCAGCGCCGCCGGCACGAAGGAGTAGTCGCTCGGCCCGGCGCCCGGCCGGTTCGCCCAGTCGCGGTAGTAGCCGTCCGAGGTGAGGAACCAGCCCGTCCAGCTGGCCAGGTAGACCAGCAGCGCGACCGGCACCAGGGAGACGAACGCCGGTGCCGCGTCCCGGCGCAGCACCGCCCGGCGGGGGCGCCTGGCACCGGCCGTGCGGCGGGCGCCCGCGTCCCACAGCACCGTGAGGATGCCGAACGCGGCGAGCACGTAGAGCCCGTTCCACTTGGTGGCGACGGCCAGGCCGAGGCAGACGCCGGCCGCGATCCGCCACGGCCGCGCCCCCAGCCGGAACCGCGTCCCGATGTCCGCGTCGGGCCGCAGCAGCCCGTCGTCGCCGGACGGCAGCGCGGCCGCCAGCCGGGCCCTGGCGTGGTCGCGGTCCACCAGCAGGCAGCCGAACGCGGCCAGCAGCCAGAACATCAGCACCAGGTCGAGCAGCGCGGTGCGGCTCATCACGAAGTGCAGCCCGTCCATGGCGAGCAGCAGCCCGGCCAGGCAGCCGAGCACCGTGGAGCGGAACAGCCGGCGGCCGATGCGGCACAGCATCAGCACCGAGAGCGTGCCGAGCAGCGCCACCATGAACCGCCAGCCGAACGGCGTCAGCCCGAAGAACCACTCGCCGACCGCGATGACCCACTTGCCGGCCGGCGGGTGCACGACATAGGCGGCCGCCTCGTCGAACGGGGTCTGGCCCGCCATGATCCGGTCGTTGGCGTCGTCGGCCCACTCCGTCTCGTAGCCGCGCCGCAGCAGCGACCAGGCGTCCTTCGCGTAGTACGTCTCGTCGAATATCACGTCGTTCGGCGAGCCGAGGTCGACGAAGCGGAGCGCCCCGGCGAGCGCCGCGACCAGGAGCGGCCCGCCCCAGCCCGTCCAGCGGGCCAGCCGCAGGGCGGCGGCGGGCGCGAAACCGAAGTACTGCCAGAGCCGGAAGCCCGGCTCCGGGTAGGGCGGCACCAGCCGTTCCCGGACGCCGGCGGATCTCGGCGGGACGTACCCGAAGCGGCGCAGCCGTTGCCCCCAGCCGGCGGGGGGCCGGCCGGGGTCCTGTTCCTGGGGGGCGTCGGTCACGGTCTGGCTGGTCATCACCGGACATCTTGACATCCGGCGGGTCGGGCGACCGTGAGGATGGGTGAGGATGCGGTATATGACTGGCGCGCACGACACCTCCGACCCCACCTCCGACCCCACCCCCGACACCACCGCGGGCCCGGCCACCGGCACCCTCGTGCTGGCCGGAACCCCCATCGGTGACCTGGCCGACGCCCCGCCGCGGCTGGCCACCGAACTGGCCCAGGCCGACGTCGTCGCCGCCGAGGACACGAGGCGCCTGCGGCGACTCGCACAGGGGCTCGAAGTGCGGGTCGAGGGGCGCGTGGTGTCCTACTTCGAGGGCAACGAGGCGGCGCGCACGCCGGAGCTCGCGGAGGAGCTGGCGCGCGGGGCGCGGGTGCTGCTCGTGACGGACGCCGGCATGCCGTCGGTCTCCGACCCCGGCTACCGCCTCGTCGCGGCCGCGATCGAGCAGGGCGCCCGGGTCACGGCGGTGCCTGGCCCCTCCGCGGTGCTGACGGCGCTGGCGCTCTCCGGGCTCCCGGTCGACCGCTTCTGCTTCGAGGGCTTCCCGCCACGGAAGGCGGGCGAGCGGGCCGCGCTGCTGCGGGAGCTGGCCGGGGAGCGGCGCACGATGGTCTTCTTCGAGTCCCCGCACCGGGTGGCGGCCACGCTCGCCGCCATGGCCGAGGCGTTCGGCGGCGAGCGGCGGGCGGCCGTCTGCCGCGAGCTGACCAAGACCTACGAGGAGGTCCGCCGCGGCCCGCTCGCCGAACTGGCCGGCTGGGCGGCGGACGGCGTCCGCGGCGAGATCACGGTCGTGGTCGCCGGCGCGGCGCGGGGCCCTGTCGCCGCGCTCGCTCCCGCCGACCTGGCGGCGCTGGTCGCGGAGCGGGAGTCGGCCGGGCAGCCGCGGAAGGCGGCGATCGCGGAGGTGGCGAAGGAGGCGGGCGTCCCGAAGCGGAGCGTCTTCGACGCGGTGGTGGCGGCGAAACCGGTGGACTGACGGCGGTGGGGTTTCCCCCGCCCACCCGCCCCTTTCCCTCAGCCCGTGCTTCGGTGGCCGCGCCGTCGGGCTGTTGGTCTCGAGGTGCGCCGCTTGGCCATCCGGGACACCCGGGAGTGCCGCCCCGGCCTGGTGAGGTTCACTGCCCGTCACCCTTCGCGTGCGCAGAGGACCGCCGCCGCCTTGGTCGAGGCCCCGTGAGGCTGTGGCGCGCGGCCCACGTGCTCTGTGCCCAGCGCCCGGGGCGGCGATCACGATGGCGTGGCCGTTCACCGTGAGCTCTGGGACTCATAGCTCTCCTCCCGGTTTCTTTCAGATTTCCCGATCAAGATCGGCATGATGGGACATCCTTGTGTCTGGGAGGGCGATGTGGGCAGAGTATCGAGACAGAAGCGGGAGCAGCGGGGGAAGAGAGCGGCCCTCGCTGAGGTGGCAGGAAGCGCCGGGAGTGGTACTCCGGGCAAGCTCGGCGAAGAGGCGCTTGAACGGTTGCTGCGCTCGAACGCGCCAGGAAAGCTCAGTCTGGCGGGCGCCTACGCATTCGGTTACGCGAAGTTGGGGTATTCCCAACTGGAAGGGACAAGTCCGGCCTGGTATCAGGAAATCGATCCGCTGGACGCGCTGTTCCTGGGAACTGCTTGGCCTGCGAGGTTCAGTGATGAACTCGAGTTCGCGAACGCGCGTGACGCGTGGCTGCGCCTCCTGCGGGGAACCGTGTACGGGAAGGGCATTCAGCGATTCGTTCGGGAGGTCGTATCGGCCAGCGAAGAGCTGGGGATGCCGGTGGATGACGGGCAACTGATGCTGGAGGTCACCCCCCGCCTTGAAACGGCCGGACTCGATCAGCGACGGTTGCCCAGGCGGCTGCTTCCCGGCACGGCACTCCAAGGGTGCCGTGCCGTCTACGGGCCAGCTCTTGATCTTCTACTTCCCGATCCCCCGGTGGATGCGACGAAGCGGGTCAAGCGCTTCTGGAAGGAGGGGGAGGACAAGTGGCTGACCCAGGAGACACCTCGGGCCATTCTCCGCGATGGACTGCGCCGCCTCCATGACGCCGGATTGCCGGTCGAGGAGGCACCCGGCGTATTGTTGCCGGCCCTGTACGCGGCTCTCTTGACGAAGCCCGGCGAGCCACTTGAGGACCTGGCCAAACACTCCTGGGCATGGGCGCTTTCCCTGGATGAGCGGTCGGCGCTGGTGCCGCTGCTCGACACCCTCCTTGTCGCCGTCGAACGTGAGATGTCCGTCGATGGCATCATCGGGCTTCTCTTCGCTGATTCCTCCTTCACTCAGCCGATCCCCTCGGAAGCCCTGCTCTGGACCAGCTCTCCTGGTCTCGCGTTGCCACGCCTCGCCTTCGAGCTGGGCATCAGCGAGGTGTCCATGCTGGAATATCCGGTCACCCCGGACATGCTTGACTGGGCGGGAACGCAGGCCAGGATGCGCCTGAGTGCCTCCGCTCGCGAGGATGCTGCGGATCTCGAGGACACGGACGGCACCGACAGCACGCGGGACGAGTCGGACGAGCGCTGGGCTGAGCGGCGTGAGGCTGTGCGAGAGGCCGTACTGCACAGGGTCCGCAAGAAGTCGGGCAGTGCACTGTCCGAGCCCCGCCCGTCCGACCGTCCCGTCGAGCGCCTGTGGAACGCTGACGGAAGCTTCGTGGTGCGGATCTCCACCGAAACCCCGGAGGGGCGGGAGTTCAAGGAATCCCTGGAACATCAACTGGGCTTCTTTCATGAGAAGTTCGGTCGTGAGCCGGGGCCGGATGATCCCTTTCTCTTCGATCCGGATGCCGACGACCCCACCCCTCTTACCAGGCAACACTTCGACGACATGTTATTGAAGATTGCGGAGAAAGCGGTTGAGGTGGGCGTCGACCCCGCGTTCATCCACGCCTGGCGCGAGGTCGGGTACATAGTTTCGACGGAAAACATGAGCATGCTCAGCATCGCCGAAGTGCTGACTTACACAAGAGCCGTTTCCCGGTACCGGCAGGCCGCGGAATGACCGACAGCACCCAGAACCACATGAGCGGAGGTGTGGTCTTCGGCTTCGTCATCCAGGGGCGGACGATCAACGTCACGCTTCCGGACCGCCCGGACCCCGCGCTCGCCGGACTTCCTCGGCAGTCGGCGACCTTCGCGGGGCGCCGCACGCAGTTGGACTCGGTCCTCGCGGCCCTGGCGCCGGCAACGTCCGACGAGACGGGCAGCACCGTGGCGGTGACCGGGCTCGCCGGCATGGGTAAGACGGAACTCCTCCTCCAGGCGGCCCACCGGGCGCTACAGAAGGGCTGGTTCTCCGGTGGGGTCCTCTTCGCCGATCTGCATGGCTACGACGAGGAGCGCAGGGTGCCGGTGAAACGAGCGCTGGCCACCTTCCTGCGGGCGCTCGGCATTCCCGCGGAACACATTCCCCGAGGGACCGAGGCGCGTGCCACCCTCTACCGTTCCGTGCTCGGTACTCTCGCCGCCGCGGGCCGACGGGTGCTGGTCGTCCTTGACGACGTGCCGGCCACCGACAAGATCCGCCATCTGCTGCCAAGCGACGGAAGCACGGCCACGCTCGTATCCTCGCAGCATTCCCTCGCGGACTTGGAGGCTCTGGCGCTGCCCCTGCGTGAAATGCCCACCGGCGAGGGGCGGGAACTGCTCGGCAACGCGATCCGCACGGCTCTGCCTTCGGACGAGCGCACGGCGGTCGAGGCGGACGAGGCCGACCGGCTCGTCGCCCTTTGCGGCGGGCTGCCACTGGGGCTGCGTATCGTGGCCTCGCTACTCGTGGATGTGCCGAGCCGGCCCCTGGCGCACCTCCGTCGAGACCTCGAGGACGCACACTCCAGGCTCTCCGTGCTGAGCAGAGAAGACCGCGCCGTGACGGCGGCCTTCGAATTGACCTACCGAAGTCTCACCGAAGACCAGGCCAAGCTCTTCCGGCTGGTGTCCCTACATCCCGGCCCGACCTTCTCCACCGCGGCCGCCGCTCAGTTGTACGGCGAAAGCGTCAAGGAAACCGAACAACTCCTCCTGGCCTTGGACCGCCGACACCTGGTCGAGCCCCAGGCGCCGTATGGCCGTTGGCGGCAGCACAGCCTTGTACGCCTCTACTCTCGGGAACAGCTCATGGCGGGCGACGACTCCTGGGGTGAGGGCCTTATGCGGCTGTTCGCCTACTTTCATGAGATGGCCACGTTGGCATGCGAGAAGCTGTTCGATCCGATGGCGCCGCAGGCCGCGGGGGAGTCGTTGTTCGCCGATCGAACGCAGGCGTTTCAATGGTTGGAGGCCGAGCGACACGCACTCTTCGCGGCCGTCTTCTGGACACACAAAGCTGAGGACGATCTGATATGCGTCGCCTTGGCGGTTCCCCTTTCGGCATTCCTGACGCAGTCACGCTATCTGGAGGAAGCGGAGTGTGTGCTGACCCTCGGCATCGCTTCAAGCCGCACGTGTGAGGACGAGTACCGCGAGGCAGCCCTGCAGAGCTCACTCGGCGTCGTGCTGCGGGACATGCGTAAGCTCAACAAGTCCGTTCGAGCGCACCGCCGGTCCATCAAGATCTGCCGAAGGCTGAAGAACCGCCAAGCCCTGGGCAGCGCGCTGAACAATCTCGGGCTCTCGCTGCACGATCAGCGCGAGTTCGAAGAAGCAGTGGCCGCCCACACCGAAGCCGCTCAACTGTTGAATTGCGCCGGTGACCAGATCGGCCTGGCGCGCGCCCTGAGCAACACAGGTGAGACGCTGCTCGAGCTGGGCCGCTTGGAGGAGGCTGAGCGCGCCCTCCGCAAGGCCACGAAGATCTCGCAGAAACTGGACGACCCACGCGGTTACTCCCAAGCACTGGGCAGCCTTGCCAAGGCGATGCGTATCGCGGGGAAGGCCGATCAGGCCGTGGAACTCCACAGGCGCGCGCTCGATACCCCTGACGGTCTACACCTACCGCACGACAGAGCGATCGAACTGACCAACTTCGCCAGCGCGTTGATTTTGGTCGGCGAGTTCGAAGCGGCGCTCAGCGCGCAGCAAGACGCCCTGGATGTCTTCCGGCGCCTGCGAGACCGCCGAGGCGAGGCGATGACCCTGGGCAACATGGCCCTCGTGCGTCACAAACAGGGCGAGTGGAAGAAGGCCACCCGGCTGCACACTCTCGCCCTGGAGGCATTCCTTGAAAGCAAGGATGATCATGGCCTTGCCGCTGAGCTAATGGGCCTCGCGACCGCCGAGCTCCAGCTGGGGCGCAACACCGACGCCCTGGAGAATCTGGAGCTCGCCGCCAAGCTGTATCACAAGACCGGTGACGCGGAGAGCGCCGCAGACGCACTCATGGCCGTCGACCGGGTGCGCAGGCGGATCGGGGGCGGCAGGCGTCCCCTGGAAAGCTGACCGTGATCACTTTGCGCCCGACACTTACCACAGCGGCGAGCAGACGCGGGACGCGGCGTCGTCGGAATGGGGGCTAGCGGGGGAAAACCCACTCGCCGCGGGTGGTGCGGCGGCGCCGTAGGATCGACGTATGCCCAAGTCCGCCAAGGCCAAGGCGTTGGAGCCGGTGCCGCCGCCGTTGCCCGAGCCGTTGGCCGTGCCCGTCACCGACTCGCACACCCATCTCGACATGCAGGACACCAGCGTCGAGGAGGCCCTGGAGAAGGCCGCCGCGGTCGGGGTCACCCGGGTCGTGCAGATCGGCTGCGATCTGGAGCGCGCCCGGTGGGCGGTGAAGACCGCGGCCGAGCACGAGTCGGTGTGGGCCGCCGTCGCGCTGCACCCGAACGAGGCGCCGCGTCTCGACGCCGACGGCGCGCTGGACGCGGCGCTCGACGAGATCGCCGAGCTCGCGGAGCGCCGCGAGGTGCGGGCGCTGGGCGAGACCGGCCTCGACTACTTCCGCACCGGTCCGGACGGCGTCGCCGCGCAACAGCGTTCGTTCCGCCGGCACATCGGCATCGCCAAGGAGCTCGACAAGACGCTGGTCATCCACGACCGCGACGCCCACGACGACGTGCTGCGCATCCTCCGCGAGGAGGGCGCCCCGCCGCGCACCGTCTTCCACTGCTTCTCCGGCGACGTCGCGATGGCCGAGGTGTGCGCGGCCGAGGGCTACTTCATGTCGTTCGCCGGGAACGTCACGTTCGGCAGCGCGCAACCGCTGCGGGACGCGTTGGCCGCGGCTCCGCCCGAGCTGCTGCTCGTCGAGACGGACGCGCCGTTCCTCACGCCGACGCCGTTCCGCGGCCGGCCCAACGCGTCGTACCTGATCCCCGTCACGCTCCGCGCGATGGCCGAGGTCAAGGGCCTTTCGGAGAACGACCTCGCCCGGCACGTCGCCGCCAACACGGTGCGGGCCTTCGGGTGACGGGGCACGTGGAGGACGCGCTCCTCGGCCCGGCGGACGTGCGCGAGCTGGCCGCCGCGCTCGGCGTGCGCCCCACCAAGCAGCGCGGCCAGAACTTCGTGATCGACGCCAACACGGTGCGGCGGATCGTGCGGGCCGCCGAGGTCGACGAGGACGACGTGGTGGTCGAGGTCGGCCCGGGGCTCGGCTCGTTGACGCTGGCGCTGCTGGCCGCGGCGCGGCACGTCACGGCGGTGGAGATCGACGACACGTTGGCGGCTGCGCTGCCGGCGACGATCCAGGCCCGGCTCCCGGAGCGGGTGGACCACTTCGCGCTGGTGCACGCCGACGCGCTGCGCGTCACCGAGCTGCCGGGGCCGGCGCCGGTCGCGCTGGTCGCCAACCTGCCGTACAACGTGGCGGTGCCGGTGCTGCTGCACATGCTGGCGACGTTCCCGAGCCTCGAGCGGGCGCTGGTGATGGTCCAGTCCGAGGTCGCCGACCGGCTGGTGGCCGGGCCCGGGTCCAAGGTGTACGGGGTGCCGTCGGTCAAGGCCGCCTGGTACGCGCACGCGCGGCGGGCCGGCGCGATCGGCCGCACCGTGTTCTGGCCGGCGCCCAACGTCGACTCCGGCCTTGTCGCCCTGACCCGCCGCGAGCCGCCGGCGACGACGGCGAGCCGGGCGGAGGTCTTCGCGGTGGTGGACGCGGCGTTCGCCCAGCGACGCAAGACGCTGCGGTCCGCCCTGGCCGGCTGGGCCGGCTCCCCGGCGGCGGCCGAGGCGGCCTGCGAGGCCGCCGGCGTTCCCCCGACGGCACGCGGGGAGGCCCTGACGGTCGAGGACTTCGCCCGCCTCGCGGAGGCGAAGCCCTACCGGGCGGGCTAGGCGGACTGACGGCCGGTTCGCGCCACATTTCGCGGCGGCAGCCGCGCACGGGCCTGCGCCCGCCGGCACAACTGGCGGGCTTGCCGTCGGCCGGCGTCAGCAGGCTGTTGTCGGCTCCCGGCCTGGTCGGCAGCACCACAGCCGTAACGCTGACCCACGCCCGGCCCCAAGGCCCGCCTCGCCTGACCGGTGCGCCGCCTCGGCGGCGGCAGCCGCACGCGGGCCTGCGCCCGCCGGGCGCGGCCGGCTGTTCGGCAGCGACCTCACGGCCGGGCAGCACCAGCGGCCGCACTTGTCGCAGGGGCCGGCCGCCCCCGCCACGAGCCGCGGCCGCGCACGGCCTCGCGCCCGGATGGGTGGCGGCCGGCGCCGTCATCGGCGTCAGCCCCGCCGTCGTCCGCCGCCAGCCCCGCCGTCGTCCGCCGCCAGCCCAGCCGGCCGGTTCGGCAGCGACCTCGCGGGCCGGCCCCCGCCGCCGGGTGCGGCTGGCTTGGCCGCCGCCGCTGGATGGCCGCCCGCCCCGCCGACCTGCGGCTGACCACGAGGGCCAGGGGCCTGGCCCGTCGGGCCGGCTCGGCCGGCCAAGCGGCACCGCCGCGCCGCCATGACCGGTGCGGTGCCTCTGCGGCACCAGCAGCGGCACCACGCCACCCCGCCGTGATCGCTGCGCGTCTCCGGGGGCGGAGCCGCCCCGCGCCTTGCCTGGCCGGCCGAGTACTCCGCCGGGGGCGGCGTACCCGCCCCGGGCGCTCGTCCGCCCGACCCGGCCCGCGGCACCAGCCGCAGCCAGCCCCGGCCCCGGCCGGGGGGCCCGCGCCGCTCCCGCCCCCCCGGCGGGCGGCCGGCACCCCGCGCCCCGCGCCCCGCCTCCGTCCACCCCCACCCGGTCTCGTCGGGGAGCGGGGTCCGCGCTCCGAGCGGTCGTGGGGGAGAATCGCCGCATGTCCGTCCCCCAGCCAGCGAAGCGTGCCGTCACGGTTCGTGTGCCCGCCAAGGTCAACGTGCAGCTCGCCGTCGGCGCTCCGCGCCCGGACGGGTTTCATGACCTGGCCAACGTGTTCCTCGCCGTCGGCCTCTACGACCACGTCACGGCCACGGCGTCCCCGACGCCGGGCGTCATGGTCAGCTGCACGGGGCCCGGCAGCGAGCTCGTGCCGTTGGACGGCGACAACCTGGCGGTGCGGGCCGCCGAGGCGTTGGCCGCGCACCACGGGGTCGAGGCGGCGGTCCGGCTGCACATCGAGAAGGACATTCCGGTGGCCGGCGGCATGGCCGGCGGCAGTGCCGACGCCGCCGCGGCGCTGGTGGCCTGCGACGCGCTGTGGGGCACCGGCACGTCCCGCGCCGAGCTGCTCGCGCTCTGCGCGGAGCTCGGCTCGGACGTGCCGTTCAGCCTGGTCGGCGGCGCCGCGCTCGGCCACGGCCGTGGGGAGCGGCTGACGGAGCTGCCGGTGGCCGGCACCTTCCACTGGGTCTTCGCCTTCGCCGACGGCGGCCTGTCGGCCGGCGAGGTCTACCGCGCCTGCGACCGGCTGCGCGGCACGGCGCCGGTGCCGGAGCCGGCGGCCGATCCGGCGCTGCTTGCCGCGCTGCGCGACGGGGACGCGCACGCGCTCGCCGCCGTCCTCGTCAACGACCTCCAGCCGGCCGCCGTCGCGCTGCGGCCGTCCCTGGCCGCCACCCTGGCGGCCGGTCTTGCCGGCGGCGCGCTGGCCGGGCTGGTCTCGGGGTCCGGGCCGAGCTGCGCGTTCCTGGTGGCCGACGCCGAGTCGGCCGAGCTGGTCGCCAAGTCGCTGCGGGCCTCCGGCACCTGTCGGGCCGCCCGGGTGACGAACGGGCCGGCTCCCGGGGCGACTACCATCGACTCCCATGCCTGAACCGTCGTCCAAGCCGAGTGGGAAGCCGACCGGAAAGCCAGCCGCCAAGGCGGCCGGCAAGCCGGCCAGGAACCTCGTCAACGTGGAGGCCGTCCGCAAGGTCTACGGCACCAGGACCCTGCTGGACGGGGTGTCGCTCGGCATCGGCGAACACGACAGGATCGGCGTCGTGGGCCGCAACGGCGACGGCAAGACCACGCTGATCCGGGTGCTGGCCAGGCTGGAGCCGGCCGACGACGGGCGGGTCACCCACTCCGGCGGGCTGCGGCTCGGGCTGCTCGCGCAGCACGACGCCCTCGACCCGGCCGCCACCGTCAGGCAGGAGGTCATCGGCGATCTCGCCGACCACGAGTGGGCCGGCGACCCCCGCGTCCGCGACGTGCTGACCGGCCTGTTCGGCGGCCTCGACCTGCCCGGCTTCCCGGCCGGCCTCGACACCGTGATCGGCCCGCTCTCCGGCGGCGAGCGGCGGCGGATCGCGCTCGCCAAGCTGCTGATCGCCGAGCAGGACCTGATCGTCCTCGACGAGCCGACCAACCACCTCGACGTCGAGGGCATCTCCTGGCTCGCCGAGCACCTGGCGGCCCGCCGCTCCGCGCTCGTCGTCGTCACCCACGACCGCTGGTTCCTCGACCGGGTCTGCACCCGGATGTGGGACGTGCAGCGCGGCCAGGTCCACGCCTACGACGGCGGCTACAGCGACTACGTGTTCGCCCGCGCCGAGCGGGAGCGGATCGCCGCCACCGAGGAGTCCAAGCGGCAGAACCTGATGCGCAAGGAGCTGGCCTGGCTGCGGCGCGGCGCCCCGGCCCGCACCAGCAAGCCGCGGTTCAGGATCGAGGCGGCCAACGCGCTGATCGCCGACGTGCCGGCGCCGCGCGACGGCGCCGAGCTGATGAAGTTCGCCAGCGCCCGGCTCGGTCGCACCGTCTACGACCTGGAGGACGTGACGGTCAGGGCCGGTGATCGCACCCTGCTCTCGCACCTCACCTGGCAGTTGGGTCCTGGCGACCGGATCGGCCTGGTCGGCGTCAACGGCGCGGGCAAGACGTCGCTGCTTCGCGCGATGGCGGCCGGCCGGGCGGCGGCCGGCACCATCACCGTCGGCAAGACCGTGCGGCTCGCCTACCTCTCCCAGGAGGTCGCCGAACTCGACCCGGAGTGGCGGGTGTTGCAGGCGGTCGAGCAGGTGCGGGGCCGCGTCGACCTGGGCGGGGGCCGGGAGATGACGGCGTCCCAGCTGTGCGAGCGGTTCGGCTTCGGCAAGGAGCGGCAGTGGACGCCGGTGGGTGACCTGTCGGGCGGCGAGCGCCGGCGGCTCCAGATCCTGCGGCTGTTGATGGACGAGCCCAACGTGCTGTTCCTCGACGAGCCGACCAACGACCTGGACATCGAGACGCTGACCCAGCTTGAGGACCTGCTGGACGGCTGGCCCGGGTCGATGGTGGTCATCAGCCACGACCGGTTCTTCGTCGAGCGGGTCACCGACCGGGTGTTCGCCCTGCTGGGCGACGGCTCGCTGCGGATGCTGCCGCGCGGCATCGACGAGTACCTGGAGCGGCGCGCCGCGCGCCGCGAGGCCGAGGCCGAGCCGGCGCCGG